>USJY01000237.1 GCA_900555065.1 uncultured Eubacteriales bacterium | reverse complement strand
ATCTCCTCGCGGTGGTTCGCGTGCATCTGCAGAATTCTGCCGAAGCGTTCGCGGTTGCGCTTGGTGGAGTTGTAGACGTTTGCGCCGTTTGTCGTCTTACCCGAATAGACGCGGAAGAAACAGAGCTTACCGACAAACGGGTCGGTCGCGATCTTGAACGCAAGGGCGGAGAAGGGCGCGTTGTCGTCCGCATGACGTTCCACCTCTTCTCCGGTGTCGGGATCGACGCCTTTGATGGCCGGAATGTCCAGCGGGGACGGCATATACGCCACAATCGCGTCCAGAAGCTTCTGGACCCCCTTGTTCTTGTAGGACGTGCCGCAGACGACGGGTACGATTGCATTTGCAATTGTTGCGCGGCGAAGCACCGCCTGCATCTGCTCGATGGAAATCTCCTCGCCCTCGAGGTATTTCATCATGATGTCCTCATCGTTGTCGGCAAGCGCCTCAATGAGGGCCTGGCGGTATTCTTCCGCCTGGTCCTTGAGCTCGTCCGGTATCTCCTCTACGCGGATGTCCCGGCCGAGTTCGTCATAGTACTTGTAAGCCTTCATTTCCAGAAGATCAATAATTCCGGAAAAATCGGCTTCCGAACCGATTGGGAGTTGAATGGGTACCGCATTGCATTTGAGGCGTTCCTTCATCATGTGCACAACATTGTAGAAGTCCGCGCCCATAATGTCCATTTTATTTACATAGGCCATGCGGGGTACCTGGTACTTGTTCGCCTGACGCCAAACCGTTTCAGACTGCGGCTCTACGCCGCCTTTCGCGCAGAAAACGGTAACAGCGCCGTCCAGCACACGCAGCGAGCGCTCTACTTCGACGGTGAAGTCGACGTGTCCCGGCGTATCAATAATATTGATCCGGTGTCCAAGCCACTCGGCTGTAGTTGCAGCAGAAGTGATGGTAATGCCGCGTTCCTGCTCCTGCTCCATCCAGTCCATAGTCGCATTGCCTTCATGGGTCTCACCAAGTTTATGGTTGCGTCCAGTGTAAAAGAGAATGCGTTCCGTGGTCGTGGTTTTGCCTGCGTCTATATGTGCCATAATCCCAATATTACGGTATTTGCTGATTTCATGGGTTCTTGGCATTGTCTGCCTCCTTTCCCTCAGTATAGCCGCTGATTACCAGCGATAGTGGGCGAACGCTCTGTTCGCTTCCGCCATCTTGTGCATGTCGTCGCGTTTCTTGATGGAACCGCCCTGATCATTGATCGCGTCAAGAATTTCGTTGGCCAGCCGGTCCTTCATAGTGCGTTCGCTGCGGGCGCGGGAATACGTGGTAATCCAGCGCAGACCCAGGGTCTGCCGCCGCTCGGGACGCACTTCCATCGGCACCTGATAGGTGGCGCCGCCAACCCTGCGGGCCTTGACCTCGAGCACAGGCATGATATTTTCCAGCGCCTGCTCAAAGACTTCCAGCGGGTTTTTCCCCGTTTTCTCACCAACGATTTCAAAAGCGTCGTATACGATCTTCTGCGCGACGCCCTTCTTGCCGTCCAGCATGATGTTGTTGATCAGGCGTGTGACGAGCTTGCTGTTATACAGGGGATCAGGCAAAACATCTCTTTTCGCTATAGAACCTCTTCTTGGCACTTTACTTCCCTCCTTCACATGAATGATATCATAGGTACTCGAAAGTTACGGTCTCTTTCGTCAGCGCTTTAAATCGGTTCACAGCATATATATCAATAAACCTTATAAAGCACAGTCGATTTTCTGCGTACTTTTAAAGCGAACCTCTGACTTATTTGGACTTGGGTCTCTTTGCGCCGTACTTGGAACGGCCCTGCTGGCGGTTGGCAACACCCTGCGCGTCCAATGTGCCGCGGATGATGTGGTACCGAACGCCCGGCAGATCGCGAACCCTTCCGCCGCGGATCAGGACAACGCTGTGCTCCTGCAGGTTGTGGCCGATGCCCGGAATGTAGCTTGTGACTTCGATCCCGTTGGTCAGACGCACTCTTGCAATCTTACGCAGCGCCGAGTTCGGCTTTTTCGGCGTAGTCGCCTTTACGCCGGTGCAGACGCCTCTCTTCTGCGGCGAGCTCTGCTTGGTCGGACGCTTTTTGAGCGTGTTCATCCCTCTCTGCAGCGCGGGCGCGGTCGATTTTTTGCGAGATACTTCCCTGCCCGTTCTGACGAGCTGATTAAATGTCGGCATATGACACCTCCTCCCTGAAATATTCTTAGTATTAAAAAAGGTACTAAGCTGAATGCAAGACTGCGCAGGCCGCGGCGCCCACCGCGATCCCGGCGGCTCTGCCGAGCTGTTCCATGGTAAACTCGGAACAAACCGAAACGCAGCGCTCTGCGCAAAGCGCGCGAAGCGGCGCTTGGATCCTGTCCTCCGCGTCGCTCGCGATATAGACTGCGGCGGCTCTGCCGTCCATGACGGCGCGGCGCGCCTGCTTGAGGCCGGTGACGACCGGTTTTCCTGCAAAGAGCTCCGTTTCCACCGCCTGCACCTCGCTTCGCATACGTCAAATATTATATAGTTTCGGGCCGGTATTGTCAATACTCAACGTCAATGATTTCGGGCTCGTTGCTGTCATTTTCGACGATTTCCACGTTGCGGTACTGCTCATAGAAGGCGTCCTCATTGGCGCAGGTGTAATCCTGGAAATACTGGCTGCTGTTTTTCACGGTGCCGATGGTGCCGGACCAGAGAATATCGCACTGGGGATTTTCGCTTTCGGCGGCGATGCGCTTAAGGGCGTCGCCCGTGCCCATGGCGAGGCACTCGGTCTTGATGCCGGTATCGGCCTC
>USJY01000236.1 GCA_900555065.1 uncultured Eubacteriales bacterium | reverse complement strand
GGGCGGGCGCCGCGTCTCTTATCAAGCCGGCTTCAGTAAACGTACATACCGGTAAACAAGGCCGAATACGTACGCGACAAAGGATGTACTGAATTGTTTAGTCTACACGTTCATACTGGTATACAAGGGCGGTTTTGCCGCTTGCGCTGGCGTTGAGCCCCTGGGTCATCAGCTGCGCTCCGGTATAGGTGCCGACAGCGTCCGGATTGTCCAGGCTCCATATCCGGTACTGCGCGTTGGAAACCAGGCCGCGCGGATACACCGTCATCACACCGCCGCTGCGAATATAGATACAGGCCATGCCGCGCCCGCTCTCCGGGTCGTTGTACTGATAGGCAAGAATACTGTTGTCGCTTTCGCTGTATGTCGTCAGCGGATAGTAGTCGTACAGGGCGTAGGAGGCGAGGTTCTTCCAGGTATTGATATGCTGGATCGTAAGCGCCTCGTTGTTCACATCTACAGCGATCGCCATGCTGGTGTTGATCCTGGAACGCATGTCATAGTCGCTGTTCGGAGCCATCATCGCGCTGCCCCAAAGCATATACCAGTTGCTGTACCCCCAGGTTGCGCACTGTTCGTCCTCCGGATCGTGATAGAAGTCTGTGCGCGTATGCGAGAAGGAAAAACGGAGCGTCGCCAGGTCGTGCCGCATGGCGCCGGAGGCGCAGGCGTCGACCTCAAGCCCCGGATGGAGCTCCAGCAGCTCTTCAAACAGGCGCAGGTAGCCTGTCGTATAAAAATTCTCCGTAATCCCCACGCGGGGCGCGCCCTCTTTCCCGTCTTTTGCCGTTATATAGGCGTCGTATGCCTTCCAGAACTTTGCGGGCAAAATGTTGAAGTCCTGCCGGTACTGATCCACGCCCTGCTCCTTAATGACTGTGTCCAACAGGTCTACCACATAATCGACAACCTCCGGCTTCGAGTAATTGGCAAGAACCTGCACGTTGTTCAATACCTCCGTATAGGGCACGTAATTGTTATTGGAGTCGACGGCAAGCAGGTATTCTTCGTCCATGGCACCGAGCTCATCCGCCATCTGCGTTTTCGAGTACAGGCGCTCCGGCTCAAGCCACAGCGAGTAGCCCATGCCGTTTTCATGCGCCGCATCGCTGACCTGTTTGAGCGTATTGGGATACCTGTCCGCGTCCGGATACCAGTTGCCGGTCCATACCCAGTCGTTGGGGTCGCACTCATACCAGCCCGCGTCCTGGTTGAAGTAATCGAGATGGTTCCCGATTGAGGTGGTCTTGAGCGCATTGAGAAACGCCATGTCGTCGCTGGCAAGGCTCTTCATTCCGTCGTGCGCGCCGCCGATACACACTAGCGCATTGGTCGTCTTTCGGATTCCCTGCATACGCATATAGTTGTGCTCATAGAGCCAGCGGCGGTAGATATTCTGTCCGTCCGAGTTGTCTCCCTTGTAAAACAGCAGCACCATGAGCGGCACGCGGAAGCTCTCGCCCTCATGCATGACAAAATCCGTCTCAAGCTGCCCGCCTGTCATGCGGACCCCCTCTTCACTGGCTGTGAACGTCGCCTTCCAATTGCCCTGCCAGCTGAGTACGGAAATAACGCCGGATTTCTGGTTCGGCGTCTGGAAATTAAAATTGGGAAGGTAGGAACTGGTCGGCTTGCCGTTGTCTACAGAATAGCTTACCGAGCTTTCCCCATCGCCGCCCAGCTCCGTATCGATGGGCCGGAACTGGCCGGGAACCATGTTTGTACAGCCATTCATTGCATGTAAAATCCCACTGCCATTCTGCGTAATCACACTGTCAATCGCCAGCACGTCCTGGATTTCACCGCTGTCGCCTTCGGCTGTGTTGTATATGTAGGCCTCGTACTCCACGACCGGATAGTTCGGATACGACGTCACGTCCATTTTAACTTCAAGATCCGCAGCATCGCAGGTATAGGTAATCGTATACACTTTGCGCTGGACCGGATTGTCGTTCGGATAATCCGTAATCGTCTGCTCCGTGCCGACCGTTTTCGTCCACTGCAGGGCGTTTGAGTGCACGCCGTCGAGCGTAAAGGAAATCGGCGGTGCGGCGCTGTTCGTGATATTGTCCGCAAGCCACTGCTGTGCCGCCTGGTAATCGGAATAGGTCTGCCGGTACTGCGCGTTTGTGGCAATCGTCCCCTCTTCGTCAAGCGGCGTCTCATTCCGCAGCGCAAGGGACTCCAGCGTGGTATCGGGATCTTCAATCGCTTCGGGCAGCGCATTGAATACCTCCACCTCGTCAGCCGGCGAGGAAATCCCGTCCTGCCGCATCGTTACGGTACCGGTACAACCGGTCACCAGGCAAAGGCAGAGCAGCATTCCAAACGCAGTCAGTCTAATCAGTTTCTTTTGCATGTCATAGCGCCTCCTTTTGTCAACGATATTCAGTTTGTATCGATACCTTACCAACCAGCCACAGTATATCGAAAAAGAATGTATTCGTCAAGAGGGTTTGCATAAAAAATCTGAAGATTGTTTCCGGTGCCCACCGCCCTCCTCCCGTTTTTACATTCAAAATCGCAAAAAATTCCCTGTGGACAATTTAAGTATAATTTCCATAATAAAAAATATTTTTTTGCTTTTTAGTTAGTAATTCCAATAACACCAACTCAATATTTTTCATGTGATTCTGGAAATTTTGTATTAATATTTGTGCATGTTTAATATAAAAATGGTTTTTATCAATCCATGAAAATGAGCATGTTTTACAAGCCTGTCCAAACTCGCACCTTCACTTGACACGACAGGAAAGACGTAGTAAAATGGCGGCAGTTGATATTGATACCAGAC
>USJY01000235.1 GCA_900555065.1 uncultured Eubacteriales bacterium | reverse complement strand
CGTCTCTGCTTGCGCGCGCGGAAGATGTTGCGGGCCTTGACCGCGTACGGCTCGGTTCCATGGAGCCCGGCTTTTTCACGCCGGCGCGGATCCGGCGCGTGCGGACGCTGCAAAAACTGTGCCCGCACTTCCACATCTCGCTCCAGAGCGGGTGCGACAGGACGCTTTCCGCCATGCGCCGCGGCTATACGGCGGCGGAGTACCGGCGTGAAGCGGAGCGTCTGTACGCCGCGTTTCCGGACTGCGCGCTTACCACCGACGTCATCGTCGGTTTCCCCGGCGAGACGGAGGCGGACTTTCGGGACTCTTTCGACTTTGTGGACGGGCTCGGTTTTGCCAAAATCCACGTATTCCCGTTCTCGCCCCGCGCCGGCACGCCCGCAGCGGACATGCCGCAGGTGGACGCGTCGGTCAAGTCCGACCGTGTCCGGAAAATGCTCGCGCTGGCAAAGCGTGCGCAGGAGCGCTTTCTCGCCCGGTATGTCGGGCGCACGCTGCCCGTCCTGTTCGAGCGCGCGCAGGCCGGTGAAGCCCGGGGCCACACCGCAAACTACATTCCCGTTACAGTACGGACAGAATCCGACATCCAAAACCAGATCCTCCCCGTGCGGCTCACGTCCTGCGCGGGAGGCGAATGTAAAGGAGAACTGCTGCCATGAGTAAGGACAATCCGCTGCTTTCGGTCGTCGTGCCGGTATACAACGAGCAGGAGGTCATTGGTGAAACAGTAAAGCGCCTTGTCGGCGTGCTGGACGGCATGTCCGTGGACTACGAGGTCGTGTTTGTCAACGACGGCAGCCGGGACGGCACCCTGTCCGTTCTGCGCCCGCTGTGCGAAGCGGACGCGCGCTTGAAACTTGTCAACTTTTCCCGCAACTTCGGCCACCAGATCGCCATCACCGCGGGGATGGATATGACGCGCGGCGACGCGGTCGTCGTTATCGACGCCGACCTGCAGGATCCGCCGGAGGTCATCCCCGGCATGTTCGAGGTCTGGAAACAGGGATACGAAGTCGTGTACGGCAAGCGCGTTTCCCGCGAGGGCGAGACGTTTTTCAAAAAATTTACCGCCAGGGTATTCTACCGGTTCATGGCGCGCATGACCGAAGTCGACATGCCGGTTGATACGGGCGATTTCCGCCTGATCGACCGCAGGGTCGTCGACGCGCTGCGCCGTATCCCCGAGCGCAACCGCTATGTGCGCGGGATTGTAAGCTGGCTCGGATTCCGGCAGTACGCATACGAGTACGAGCGCCACGAACGCTTTGCCGGGCAGACCAAATACCCGCTGAAGAAAATGCTCAAGCTCGCCAGTGACGGACTTGTCTCCTTCTCGGTGAAGCCCCTGCGCTGGATTCTGGGAACCGGGATCGTCCTGTCCGCGCTCAGCGTGTTGTATCTGCTCTATGTCCTCATCGCGTCGCTGTGCGGCGCGGCCATGCTGAGCGCCGGCCTGTACGCGCTGCTGGGCTTTATCACGCTGCTGCTCGGTGTCGTCATGATCTCCCTGGGCGTGCTCGGCGAATACGTCGGCCGCATTTACGACGAGGCCAAGGCCCGGCCGCTCTATATCGTGAGCGACACTGTGAATATAGAGGCCGTCTATGAGCGGTAATATAGAATACTACGCCCCCTGCCTGTTCGGTCTGGAGGGCGTGCTCGCGGGCGAAGCGCGCCGCCTTGGCTTTGAGGACGTGCGCGCGGAAAACGGCAGCGTATCGTTTTTTGGCCCGGCCATGGCGCTTGCGAAAGCGAACCTGTGGCTGCGCACCGCCGAGCGGATAAATATCGTCATGGGCCGGTTTCGCGCCGTCACCTTCGACGAGCTGTTCGAGGGCGCGAAGGCCCTGCCCTGGGAGGACTGGATTGCGAAGGACGATGCGTTCCCCGTCGTGGGCCACAGCCTCAAATCAAAGCTGCACAGCGTGCCCGACTGCCAGTCCATCCTCAAGAAGGCGGTGGCGGACCGCCTGGGGAGCCGCTACGGCCTGTCGTGGCTTGCCGAGACGGGCAGTATGCACCGTATCCGCTTTTCCATTATGGGCGACGAGGTCGCGCTTATGCTCGACACTACCGGCGAGGGTCTGCACAAGCGCGGTTACCGCCCCGCCGCAAACGTTGCGCCCATCCGCGAGACGCTTGCGGCCGGCATTTTGGACATAGCGCGCTATAAGCACTTTGAGCGCCTGTGCGACCCGATGTGCGGCAGCGGCACATTCGCCATAGAAGCCGCTTTGCGCGCGACAAACACCGCGCCCGGCCTTGGCCGCGCATTCCAGTGCGAGAGCTGGCCGCAGCTGCCGCGCTCGCTGTTCTCCGAAGCCAGAGCCGAGGCCCGCGCCGCCGTTGTCAACCGCCCGTTCGAGATTTTTGCGAGCGATGTGGACAGTCGCGCCGTGGCCCTGACCCGCGAGAACGCGCGCCGCGCGGGGATCGCGCGGGGCCTGCGCGTCGAACGCCGGGATGTGGCGGACCTCGCTTTGCCCGTAACGGGGGTCAACGTCATCGTGTGCAACCCGCCCTACGGCGAACGCATGTCTGAACGCGAGCAGGTGCACGCCCTGTGCGGAGTGATGGGCGCGGCGTTTGAGCGCCAGCCGCACCGGCGCGCGTATATCATCACCTCCTACGACGGGTTTGAGCGCGCGTACGGAAAACGGGCCGATAAGAACCGCAAGCTCTATAACGGCATGATCAAGACGTATCTGTACCAGTATTTCAAATAGACCGAAAGGGGCGATTTTGTGGAGCGCATCCAGATATTTGACACAACCCTGCGCGATGGGGAACAGGCGCCTGGCTGCAGCATGAATATCCATGAAA
>USJY01000234.1 GCA_900555065.1 uncultured Eubacteriales bacterium | reverse complement strand
GCGCAGGTCCTGCCCTTCTCCGCCAAAACAGGCGAGGGCAGGGAGTCGATATTAAATCTGATCAAGGAGAGACAATACCGTGAAATTAGCGAGATATAAGCTTGGCGATAACGCGCCCGCCTACGGCTTGATCCGGGGCGAAAACATATACGAGGTGAAAGGCGATATCTTTTCCGAATACGCGCCCACCGGCAACCAGTACCCGCTCAGTCAGGTAAAACTGCTCGCGCCGGTGACGCCGTCGATCATCGCGGCGGTGGGCAAGAACTACTACGACCACGCGCTGGAGTTTGACAACACCCTGCCCGAAAGCCCCATTATTTTTTTCAAACCGCCGACGTCGGTCATCGGCCCGGAGGACGCGATCGTCCGCCCCTTCATCTCCACCCGCGTGGACTACGAGGGGGAGCTGGCCATGGTCGTGAAGAAGACGGCGCGCTGTGTGGACGCCGCCGACTACAAGGACTATATCCTGGGCTACACCATCCTCAACGACGTAACGGCCCGCGACCTGCAGTGTAAAGACGGGCAGTGGGCGCGCGCCAAGGGCTTCGACACCTTCGCGCCCATCGGCCCTGTGATAACCGACGAGGTGGACGCATCTTCGCTCAGAATCGAGACGCTGCTCAACGGCACGACCGTCCAGTCCTCCAGCACGAGCAAGCTGCTGTTTTCACTCGGCCAGGTGTTCGAGTTCATCACCCGGTTCATGACATTGCGTCCCGGCGACGTGATCGCGACGGGCACGCCGGAAGGCGTCGGCCCCATGTCGAGCGGGGACGTGGTCGAAGTGCGCATCGAGGGAATCGGGTCGCTTCGGAACACGGTCGTGGACGAGGCGTAAACATGTGAAGGGAGTTAAAATCATGGACTGTATCAGCGTAAATGCGGACGGCTGGCTCGAAATCGGCGGCGTGAGCACAAAATACCTGGCCGAGAAGTACGGCACGCCCGTATATGTGATGGACGAGGCGCAGATCCGGAAGAACTGCCGCGAATTCCATGACGCGTTTGAGAAATACTACGGCGGCCGTGGCCGGGCGGTGTACGCCTGCAAGGCGTTGTGCTGCACGGAGATCTGCCGGATCGTGACCGACGAGGGCCTGGCTCTCGACGTCGTGTCCGGCGGCGAGATCTATACGGCGAAGACGGCCGGCGTAGACCTGAAAAACGCCTTCTTCCACGGCAACAACAAAACGTCGGACGAGCTGTCCATGGCCTTGGAACTGGGCGTGGGCTGTATCGTGGTCGACAACGCGGTGGAGCTGGAAACGCTGGCGGCCCTCGCGCGCGGCATGGGCCGCGCGGTCGATGTGATGTTCCGCATAAAGCCCGGCGTAGAGGCGCATACGCACGAGTTTATCCGCACCGGCGGAATCGATTCCAAATTCGGCGTCGCGCTGGAAAACGGGGAAGCTTTCGCGCTGATGGAAAGGGCCGCGGCCTGCGAATCCTTGCGCGTCGTCGGCGTGGAGTGCCATATCGGGTCGCAGATATTCGATACCGAACCCTTCGCCCTTGCCGCGCGGATCATGCTCTCTTTTATGCATGAGGTGCGGGAGAAGCTCGGCCTGGCCCTTGAGATTTTGGATCTCGGCGGCGGCTACGGGATCCGTTACACCGAAGCGGATGCCCCCCCTGCGCGCGGCGATTATATCAGGGTTATGACTGAAACGGTAAAAGACATATGCGGAAAGCTCGGCATGGAACCGCCCTTCCTGCTCATTGAGCCGGGCCGCAGCATTGTGGGCGACGCGGGCCTGACTCTGTACCGGGTCGGTTCGGTCAAGCGCATCGAGGGCGTGCGCACTTATGTCGCCGTGGACGGCGGCATGGGCGACAATCCGCGCTATACCATGTACGGCTCGCCCTACGACATGGTGGTTGCAAATAAAGCTTTTCAGCCGAAAGACACGGTCGTGACGGTAGCCGGCCGCTACTGTGAAACCGACCTTCTGCAGGAGCACATACCCCTGCAAACCGCCGCGCCGGGCGACGTCCTGGCAGTGCTCGCCACCGGCGCGTACAACTACTCCATGGCCTCCAACTACAACCGCGTTCCACGTCCGCCACTCGTGTTGATAAAGGACGGGGCGGACCGGCTTGCCGTCCGCCGCGAACAGTACGCGGACATGGTCCGGTACGACATTTGCGAATAACCGTCCGCATATTCCCATAGTCTGCGGGGCAATCGCAGCAAATCACCGTCCGGTTTTCGGATGAACACAGGGGGAGATCCATGACGCTCGCCAGCGCGGCGCTCGGCTGCAAGGTCAATCAATACGAGGCGAATAAGCTCGCGTCCGCGCTGGCGGCGGCGGGCTTTCGCGTCGTACCCTTCGGCGGCCGGGCCGACGTATACCTCATCAACACCTGCTGCGTCACGGCCGAGAGCGAGGCCAAGTCCCGCAAGCTCATCCGCCGCGCGCGCAGGCTGAATCCGGACGCGCTCATCGCCGTGACCGGCTGCTATGCTGAAATGGACGCAGAGGCCGTTCGCCGCGCCGGCAGCCCCGATCTTGTGGTCGGCAATACGGACAAGCCCCGTCTCCCGGAGCTTATTCTGCAGCGGCTCGCGTCCATGGGCCGCGCGCCTGCGCCCGCGCCGGACCTGCCCGCTTCATTCCCGTCCGCGTCTGGATCGCAGTCGCGCACCCGCGCCGTCGTGAAGGTACAGGACGGCTGCGACCAGTTCTGCTCCTACTGTATCATTCCCTATGCCCGCGGCCCGCTGCGCTCCGTGCCGGCGGACGCCGCCGCGGCAGAGATGGCGTCGCTGTGCGCGCGCGGGTATCGGGAGATCGTGCTGACCGGCATCCACCTCACCCGGTACGG
>USJY01000233.1 GCA_900555065.1 uncultured Eubacteriales bacterium | reverse complement strand
GCGGTCGCCGGCCTGCACGCCGTAACCGGGGTCGTCGATCTCGACCACGGTGCCGCACGCCTCGTGTCCTATGGTCTGGGGGGGGATGACGCGCGGATGCCCGTTGTTGAAAATCTTCGTATCCGTACCGCAGATAAGCGAGCCGTGCAGCTTGACGAGCGCGCCGCCTTCAGGACATTTCGGGACGGGACGCTCCTCAACGCGCATATCCTGCGGGCCGTAAAATACAGCAGCTTTCATTCTTCCACTTCCTTTTTCCTATTCAAGGTTCGCATGGCGGGTGAACATGGTGTCGGAATCGTTACCCTGCAGCTCCATCAGGCGCAGGATAACGGAGTCCAGGAACAGCAGCAGGCTCTGCTCAAACAGCGAGCCCATGGGCTGGATGGACTTAAACCCGGTGTCGGTCGCAACTTTCGGCGTAGGCGCCGGGATACGAACGACCGCGTCGGCTATTTTGCCAATGGATGAATCGGGGAATATCGTGACAAGCGCGAGGTCTGCGCCGATCTTCTTTGCCTTCTGGGCCATAACGACAAGGCTGCCCGTCTCGCCCGATCCGGATCCGACGACAAGTACGTCGCCCGGTTCGATGTTGGGAGTGACCGTCTCGTTGACAACATACGCGTCAAAGCCCATGTGCATCAGGCGCATGGCGAACGCTTTGACGGCAAAGCCGGAACGGCCTGCGCCGGCGACAAGGATTTTACCCGCGTTCAGCACGAGCTGCGCAAGCTTTTCTCCCTCTTCGGCAGATACGTTGGTAAGGGTACGATTCAGTTCCGCCAGAACTTCCTTAGAATATTCGGTGGTATTCATTCTCATTTCCTCCTCAGGCGTATTGATTCATAATTTTCTTCATTTCCAGAGCGGTTGCGCGCTTGTCCGCCTGGCCGGTGATGCCGCCGCCGACGATCAGGATCGCCGGCTTCTCCGCGGCTATGCCCTCAATCGTTGCGAGCTTAATGCCGCCGGCGACCGCGCTGCGCGCGTTTTTGACGACGCGGTTCACCTTCTGCAGCTCTTCCAGCGGGTTGAGTCCGGTGCTCTGCACGTCGAAGGCCGTATGCACGCATATGTAATCCACGCCGAGCTTGTCGATCTCAGCGGCGCGCGCCTCCACGTCGGGCACGTCGATCATATCCACCATGATCTTTTTACCGGCCTTATGGGCCGCTTCGGCGGATACGCGGATGGTGGTGTCGTTAGAAGCGCCGAGCACGGTCACTATATCCGCGCCCGCCTCCACGGCGCAGGCGGTCTCCTCCTTGCCCGCGTCCATGATCTTCAGGTCGGCGAGTATTTTGAGGTTCGGGAAAGCCTTGCGCACCTCGCGAACGGCACGCATACCGTCTTTGACAATAAACGGCGTGCCGATTTCGACAATGTCGATGCTGTCGCCCACCTCTTTGAGCAGTTCGATCGAGTCCTCAATGCTGATGAAATCCAGTGCCAGTTGCAGTTCCACAATCGCATTTCCTTTCATATATTGATTTATATGAACGACGCCTTGCCGTTTTACGCTTTGACCTTTTACTTCCTTATTCCGCGACGACCAGCTCCGTATGTCCCCGCAGCGCCTCCTGCACCGGCGCGGGCGGCGCGCTGTCGGTAATCATGTATCGGATTTCGTCCCAGTCGCAGATCTGGAACATGCCGTCCGCCGCGAATTTACTGCTGTCGCAAACGACGGCGGCGGCCCGGCTGGCACGCACCATGGCGCGCTTGACCTCCGTCTCCGCATAAGCCGCGCAGGTAGGTCCGGTTCGTCCGCAGAAGCCGTCCGTGCCGATAAAGGCGATATCCGCCCGAACCGATTCGAGCGCGTGCAACGTCCACGGCCCCACAAAAGCCATACTCGTGCCGCGCATCTCGCCGCCGAGCGAGAATACGGTGTTTGACGTACCGGACAGGACATGCGCAATACTCGCGGAGTTCGTCAGAATCGTGATTCCCTTTTTCAGCGTAAGCAGTTTCGCGATCTGGTAGGTCGTGCTGCCTGCGTCCAGAATCGCAACGCCCCCGTCCGGAATCATCTCCACCGCAGTCCGTGCGATTTTCGCCTTTTCCGCCACATGCTCCATAGAACGCGCCGCAAGCGGACGCTCGAACAGCGCGCCCGATGAGACGGCGCCGCCGTGGCTCTTTTTGGCAAGCCCCTCTTTTTCCAGAAAAATAAGGTCCTTGCGTATGGTCTCGGTGGAAACGCCAAAACGTTCGGCGAGTACGCCCACCTTGACGCTGCCCTCTGTGACAAGGATGCGTGCAAGCTGGCTTCTGCGTTCTTCTGTAATTGCGCCCACGCCAAAACACCAACCTTTTCAAGCATATTTCCAAATCTATCACAATTTTAACATTGCTTTTTCTTGCTGTCAATGCTTTTGCTGTAAAATGTACGCAAGACGCGCCTGGTTTTTCTCAAGCCGTTTCACGGGAATTATTCGCAGGCCACGTCGGCTCGGTCCAGAGCCGCGCTGCCCTGCAGAACACTTTTTAGCATACGGGCCCTTGACCTATCGGCGCATGGACATTACAATAGATATACCGCGCAAATATGCAACGCACAAATACCCGCCATTTATAATCGGAGGCCGTTTCACGATGAAAAACAACCGCAGTTTCCTGCCCTGGGCAGCCGCGATATCCGCCGTTTTATGCGCTGTCTGCGCATTTTTCACAACGGATTCCCGGGGTCTGGCGCAGTGTAAAGAAATTTTGCTTTACAGATGGCCCCGGAGATATTACTGCTTGTATAAGCCGGGATTTCCACAGTTTCAACTGGTGCTTCCACAAGCCGTGTTGAAAACTCAGTTGAAAGTGTGGAAAACTAAACGGGTTTTCCA
>USJY01000232.1 GCA_900555065.1 uncultured Eubacteriales bacterium | reverse complement strand
AAGAGGAATTCGGCCTGAGTATTGAGGATCAGGACGTAGGGGATATCAAAACGGTCGGCGACGTCGTCAACTATATCTCGGAAAGACAGTGAGTTTATACGACGCTGCTTTTTTTCAATATCCCCTCAGCGGGGATATTGTTATTATGATTCCATATTTTTTGTAATTTCAGGAGGGGCTCAATGGAAATAAGTGTACTGCAGCAGGCGATTGGATATGAATTTCAGGATTTAACTCTGCTGGATCGGGCCCTGACGCATTCCTCGTACGTCAACGAGAGCAGGCAGTGCGTCGCCTCCAATGAACGCCTGGAGTTTCTGGGCGATTCCGTGCTCGGTTTCATCTGCGCTAAGCTGCTGTTTCTTGAGAACAGGAAATTTGACGAAGGGGATTTGAGCAAACTGCGCGCGGCGCTGGTCTGCGAAGCTTCGCTCGCAAAGTTCGCAAGGGAAATCAAGCTCGGGGAATACATGCATTTCAGCCGCAGCGAAGAGCAGAGCGGCGGGAAGGACCGGCCCTCTATTCTGGCCGACGCATTCGAAGCGCTGATTGCGGCGATTTATCTGGACGGCGGCATGGAGGCTGCGGAGCGGTTTGTGCTGCCCTATCTCGAGGCTGGTATGCCGGACGCGTTGTCGGGCCGCCTGTTCCGGGACGCCAAAACCATATTGCAGGAAATCGTTCAGCAGAACCCGGGCGAACGGCTGGAGTACAAGCTCCTGCGGACGGAGGGGCCGGACCACAACAAGGTATTCACCGTTGCCGTTATGCTCAACAGCAACCAGATCGGCAAAGGTACGGGGCACAGCAAAAAAGAGGCGGAACAGCGGGCTGCGGACGAGGCGCTGGGACTGATGGGACTGTGAAAAAGCACGTCAATATCCCCATATTCATTCCGCACATGGCCTGTCCGTACCAGTGCTCGTTCTGCGACCAGCGGCGAATCGCCGGTGCGCGGCGCCCGCCGGACCCCGACGAGGTATATACGATCATACAAAAGGCTATCCGCACGGTCGACCGGACCCGGCAGACGTGTGAGATAGCCTTTTTTGGCGGAAGCTTCACCGGTATCGGCGCGCCGCTTATGCGCGCGTATCTGGACGCCGCGGCGCATTTTTGCGGGCAGGCGGACGGCATCCGACTCTCCACCCGGCCGGACTACATAGACGACGAAGTGATCGGGCTGCTGCGCGCCTACCCGGTCACCACCATAGAGCTCGGTGCCCAGAGTATGGACGACGCAGTGCTGCGTATCAACGGCCGCGGCCATTCGGCCCAGGATACCCTGCGCGCCGCGTCGCGTATCCGCGCGGCGGGGTTTTCGCTCGTTGTGCAGATGATGACCGGCCTGCCGGGCGATACGCCGGCCGGCGCGAAAAGGACGGCGGAAACGCTGTGTTCGCTGCGTCCGGACGCAGTGCGGATTTACCCGTGCGTGGTGGTGCGCGGGACCGAGCTGGAGAGGCGGTATCGCGCCGGCGAGTACACGCCCGCGTCGCTCCGGGAATCCGTATCTCTGTGCGCTGATCTGCGCCTGCTCTTTGAACGCGCAGGTGCGGCCGTCATCCGGCTCGGATTGCATGCGGACAGCCGGTTTGCCGCGGAGGACGTAGTTGCGGGCCCGTTTCATCCGGCCTTTGGCGAGATGTGTGAAAACGCGATTTTTTATAAGCTTATGTATACGGCGCTGGCGGATTTTGCGGGATCGGACGAAGTATGCGTCCATGTCGCGCCGCAGGCGCTGTCCAAGGCGGTCGGGCAGCGGCGCGCCAATGTCACGGCTCTCGAACGCGAGCTTGGGATCGGACGCGTCCGCGTCCGGCCCGATGCAGGTCTTGCCGGCCGCCGCCTGTTCGCCGTGCCCGCAGAAAAGGACTGATCCCGCGCCGCGGCAAATCAGAGCGCGCATTCGGCCGCGTTTGCGCGCGTATGCGGGGCGTAGCCTGTGAATCGGGCGCGGATCGCAGAATTCTCTTGAAAAGCAGCCTTTAATTTGGTAAAATATTAAAATAGCCGTGCGCCCGCAGCAAAAGCCTGCACAGGCGGGCGCGGCGAGAGTAGAGGAAAGGCGTGAAGCTGTTCATGCATCTGAAATCGTTGCTGATCCAGGGTTTTAAGTCGTTTCCGGACAAGACCACGATCCACTTCAACGACGGAATCACCGCCATCGTCGGGCCGAACGGCAGCGGAAAAAGCAATATTACCGACGCCATACGCTGGGTTCTGGGCGAGATGAGCTCGAAACTGCTGCGCGGTTCCAAGATGGAAGACGTGGTGTTTGACGGTACGCAGTCGCGCAGCGCTATGGGGTTTGCAGAAGTTTCCCTGGTCCTTGACAACAGTGACGGCAGCCTTCCCATTGATTTTTCCGAGGTGACAGTGACGCGCCGGTTTTATCGTTCGGGCGAGAGCGAGTACCGGATCAACCGCAATATCGTACGTCTGAAGGATATCCACGAGCTGTTTATGGACACCGGCCTTGGCCGCGACGGGTACTCCATGATCGGCCAGGGCAAGATTGCCGACATCATCTCCGTCAAGAGCGACGAGCGCCGGCAGGTGTTTGAAGAGGCCGCCGGTATCTCCAAATACAGATACCGCAGGGCCGAAGCGGAGCGCAGGCTCGCGCAGACGGAAGAAAACCTCATACGGATTCAGGACATTTTATCCGAGCTTGGCGAACGGGTGGGGCCTCTGGGCCTGCAGGCCGAGACCGCGCGGGAATATCTGGCCCTGCGCGAGGAGAAAAAAGGCCTGGAAGTAAGCCTATGGCTTGCGAACATAGAAAAAATCCAGGCGGGCCGCCAGCAGATGGAGGCCGACTGCGCCGCGGCGCGGGAGAGT
>USJY01000231.1 GCA_900555065.1 uncultured Eubacteriales bacterium | reverse complement strand
CTTGAAGCACTTCATATCCTGGCCGCCGATGTCGATGATGAAGTCCACATCCGGCATGAAGTACTTGGCGGCGGTGAAGTGGGCCATGGACTACTTTCTGGCGGAATACCGCAAAACCGCGTATCAAAACGTAGAATTCGCGGGCTTTTACTGGCTCAACGAAAGCATGACCACCGACCCCGAGGACGCGGCGCTGATCAATCAGGCGGCCGATTACGCGCACGGAATGGGTTACGAGCTGTTCTGGATTCCCTTTTATAAGGCCGCAGGATTTGACCAATGGCGGCATTACGGCTTCGACCTCGCGTGTATGCAGCCCAACCATGCCTTCGACGCAGGGGTGGGCGCCGAGTATGTGGAATACTGCGCGACCATTTGCAAACGGCTGGGTATGTGCGTCGAAATGGAGATCACCAGCGCGGCCCTGACCGACCCTGTGTTCTTCAATAAGTATATGAACTATCTGCTGGGCGGCGAAAAGTTCGGCTATATGAAGGATACGGTGCACCTGTATTATCAGGATATATTCCTTTATTACGAGGCCTGCCACGCGAAGGACGACAAGGCGCGGCGCATTTACGACTACACCTACGATTTTATCAAAGGAGCGCTCGACACCCATCCGCAGGCGGGCGGAAACGTCACGGCGTCCGCCTTCAAGGATGCCCCGCTCGAAGGGAACCTCAACAAGGACGGCACCAACGCCGTTGAGTTCAGGCTGGCGTCCTCCCCCAGACAGGGAACCGTCACCCTCTCTCCCGACGGAACCTACCGCTATTATCCCCGGAAGGGCCGTACCGGCGCCGACAGCTTTACGTATACGGTAAGCAACTACTTAGGCGAAAGCGCCCCCGCCACCGTTACCGTCAATATTTCCGGCTGAAAGCCGCGGCTGCGGAGGCGGCAGAGAACCAAGTTCGTGCCCGCCGGGAACGAATGCATACACCCTGCCGCCCCGCTCCCGGCGAATTGATAGGATGACGCGATACCGGAAGTACATTTCGTGCGGTGCTGCTCTAACCGTCGGTACGCGGGATTTTTCGGCAGCACCGTCACCCGTGCGGCCGCTTGCGCGCCGGGCCGCTTGCGCGCCGGGCCGCTCCCGCAACAGCAAGGAGCTCGACTTTCGGATATACGCTTCAAGTCTTCGTCTCGGCCGGCGGCGCAACATGAAGGGCCCCCCTCAAAGCGCGCGATTTCGCACGCCCAAGGCTTGCTGTTCGCCGCCCGCTGCTCCTGGCGATTGCATTGGTCCGCCGCAGACGCCATGAGCGCCGCACGTATACCTCACGCCCTCTTCACGGCATCTGCCAGTTGTGCGAGGCTCGCGGCCCCCGCTTCAAGCACATCCAAGACCGGGCGCAGAAGGCTTGCCAAGATCGCGCCCCTTCGATGTAAAAGGGAACGGGATACGCGAAATCCAAATACAGCCCCACCATTCTAATTATATAAATTATTTTATTATACTTTCAAGAATAAAAATATCATGCTTGTCTTTATCCCTTAATTCATACCCTGAATGAAAGATTTTTTGTCCCTTTGCAGATATACATGGAATTGCCCTTCCTTCGAAAACAGCATTGCCGAAAATGTCTTTGTCGAATTCATACCAACCGCCTGTTGAATCCGCCTGTTTTGAAGTTCCGTCCGCATTCAAGACAAATGGGTGTATATCCAAATATCCATATTGATCGCTATATAGTTCGATTCGAACGGGTTTCCAATCCGTATCTACTTCATATCCGCATTCCAAAAGTATATGCAGCAATTTTTCAGTGTGCTGCGCGTCAAAATCAATATCAATATCTCTATGAACTCTTGTTTGTTTTCCTGCCAATATATCAACGCCCCAACCACCGTCAATCCAATATAATATTCCTGCATTTTCCAGCAGGTCGATGACCGTCATCAGATCTTCTTTTGTTGTCGCTTCTTTTCTGCCCACGCAATTCCTCCTTTCCACAATCCAGTAACAAGCTTTTTATATTTTCGCTTTCGCGTATGAAAATGTCAAGCAGCGCATTTCATTGCATTCCGCTTCTTCTTATTTCCAGTGATTCAGTTTCGGTACCACCGCTTCCATATGCGCCCGGACCTGTTCCGCCGGCCAATTCTCATTCGCCATATGCTGGACGCAAAAATCGATCAGCTGTTCTTTGCTGGTATACTTGAATTTTCCGCCCGCGTAGCACCACTTGCAATATTCTTCATTGAAGTCGCCGTTCGGCTCTTTGCTGATGGCAGAATCATCAAGCGGCATACCGCAGCATTGGCAGGCCAGCTGCCGCGGCGCGCCTAAAAGCGTATTGATTGAGACATCAAAAAATTTAGACAGCTGTTTCAGTGTTTCCGTATTCGGGATCGTTTCGGCGTTTTCCCAGCGGGATACCGCCTGTCGGGTTACATAGATATTTTCCGCAAGCTCCTCTTGCGACAGACCCTTCTTGGTTCGAAGTTCTCGTATAACATCCTTTGTTTCCATTTGGTATCACCATCCTGTAATCATTATAACGGAGCTCTGTTTAAAATCAAGCAACGCGCTGTTGCGGCAAAGCTGAATCTGTCACGCTTTGGAGTACCTCAAAAAATGCGAAATAACCGGCCGCGCCGTATCCGGCTGACTTCCTTCATCGGCGCCTGCCGCGACGTAATACGGTTTTACGCCCTCCGGCCATTCTGGTGACTCTATCAATCAAAGCGGGAAAAAGGCCGCCAGATCAGGCGGCCCGTTTCCCATGGGGTTTTGGGGGGATATAGCAACATAACCATAAAGGGGTAAAATGGTTATGAATTGCTCGGCACAGGATCGCTTCGATCCTGTGGCCTTATTCTAACAGGAAAAGCTTAAAGCAAGCTTTATTCTCTTTAAATAAATTG
>USJY01000230.1 GCA_900555065.1 uncultured Eubacteriales bacterium | reverse complement strand
CCTGATTGAGGACGGCCGTATCTCCTACCTGGACGATGAAAGCCGCCAGGCCGCGCTGTTTAAGGACGGGCTTGCCATTGTCGCCAATGACAAACTGAAAATTTACGACAGCACCGGCCTTGAGTTTTTCAGCACCTCCGCAGTCATGCTCAATCCCGTGCTGCAGACAACGCCGAAACAGGTGCTCGTGTTCGACCGCGGCGACGGATCGCTGCAGGTCTACAACAGCTTTGACCAGGTATTCGCCCTGGAGCTGGAGGAGCCGATCATCAACGCGTCTCTCAACGACAGCGGCGCGCTGATTGTAGCGCATAAGGCGGAAGGATACAAGTCCCGGCTGACTCTGTACGACACAGGCTTCAACGAGCGCTATAAATGGTATTCGGCGGGCAGCTATTTGCTGGATGTGGACGTGTACGGCAACTGCAAACAGTTCGCCGCGGCGGGTATTACCCTGGGCGAGTCGCAGGTGCAGTGCGAAATTCTTTTGTTTGATGCGAATGATACCGCGCCATATAAACGGATTCCTATTGACGCGGCGTTCGTTTATGATATAAAATATATGAATAAGGATTCGCTTCGCGTGATAACCGATACGGGCTGGTACCTCATTGACACCGCGACGGGTGACTTCTTGCAGCTTTCGCAGTATTCGCGCGCGTCGCTGCTCCATTACGACGCGTCGGCGGACCGCATGGCCTTCGTGTTTGCGGGCGACCGCCGCGGCCGGAGCACCCTGTCCCTTACGGAGACGGCGACGGGCAGCGCGGTAACGGTTGAAATTTCCGGTACGGTCCTGGACGTTGCCTGTCACAACGGCTATACCGCAGTGCTGACCGACCGCTCGCTGCTGTGTTACAGCAACACGGGCGAACTCATTTCCGAATCGGCCGTGGAGTCGGGCGAGCAGGGCGTGCTTGCCGCGGACGGACAGTACGTGGTCCTGACCGGAAAACGCCATGCACGGTATGTAAAAATATCCTGAGAAACAAAACTTTGAGAGGAGACGCGCTATGCATATAGTTCTGGACGTCCTGGTCGTCGCAATCGCGGTTTTTACCATCATCGGCGCTGTGCGCAGAGGGTTTGTCCGTTCGCTTCTGTCGCTTGTCGGACTCGTCCTTTCCCTGGTGCTTGCATATTCGTTTGCAGTCCCCTTCGGCGAGGTGATTGACAGCGAGGTCGTCACGCCGCTCGCCGCCAAATCCATTCTCAAGCAGTCAGAGCTCGGGGACGTGACGCTCGACAGCCCGCTTTCAGAATTCTCGGTTGACGCCGCGCGCTACAATAAAAAGCTGCTGGACCTGTACGACGGCAACGCCTCGTCCATGCTGGCGGAGTATGACGCCGTATCCGCGTCTCCGAACGCCACGGTAGGCGACTTCCTCAGCGTCGCTCTGAACGCGCACAGCTATACGGGCGTAGCCTCGGTGGCCCTGGCGGCGGTCGTCATATTTATCGGCGTAGCCATTGTGGTATGGGTTCTGAAAGCAGTGCTCACGCCGATCATGCATCTGCCGGTGCTCCGTCAGTTTGACAAGCTGCTCGGCCTCGTAGTCGGGGTTGTCAACGCAGCCGTCATACTGCTCGTGTTCGTTGCGATTGTCTCTGCGGTCGGCTATCTTATACAGGTCGGCGGCGGCGGCGACTACGGCGCGTTTGTTGACAAAACATACCTGTTCAAGTATATTTATGATAGCCCCCTGCATACTATCTTGAAATAGAGGAAATCAATATGCTAAAGCATATTCCAAACTTAATCACCCTGCTTCGGATCGTGCTTGCTCCCGTGTTTGTAATCACTTACTTCTACGTGAGCAGAACGGTCGGAATCGTCGTACTCGCAGCAATCATGCTCAGCGACCTTGCAGACGGGTACATAGCGCGCAGATTTCATGTGCAGTCAAAACTGGGCGAGCTGCTCGATCCGTTTGCCGATAAGCTGGCGCAGGTCGTCATCTGCATAGTTTTGTTTTTGGACAATATCGCGCCGCTGTGGTTTATGGTCGTACTGATCGTAAAGGAAATGCTTATGCTGATCTTCGGGTACATCTTCCTGAAAAAGGACGAGGAGATCTCCAGCGCCAAATGGTATGGGAAGGCGGCCACCGCCTGTTTCTATATCGTCATCTGTGCCAATCTCGTGTTCAGCGGCTTTATGTCGAGCCACCGGACACTTCAAACTTGCGGCTATGTATTTGCGGTGATCTGCGCATATTTTGCCTTCTTCAATTACGGAATCAATCACCTGATCGAACGAAGCGCGAGACAGAAGCTGAAACGATCCGCCCATGACAATGCCGGGAAAACAATAGGTGAATAATATATGTTATGTTCCAAATGTAAAAAGCGGGTCGCCATGATTTATGTCTCCCGTATCGAAAACGGCGAAACGATCAACGAGGGCCTCTGCCTGCGCTGCGCAAAGGAGCTGGGCCTTGCGCCGGTCGACGACATGATGAAGAAAATGGGGATCAGCGAGGAGGATCTCGACAATATTTCGGCCGAGATCTCAGAACTGATGGAGGATGAGGACTTTTCCCCGGGCGGCGCGCCCAGCCTCAATCTGCTCAATAGCTTTCTCGGCCGCGGCCCGGCCGGGGGCGAGAAGGACGCCGCCGAGTCTGCGGAGCCGGACGCCGGCACGCGGGAGAAAACCAGCTCGAAAAAGGATAAAAAGGAGCAGAAGCAGGCGAAGCATAAGTATCTTGACAGCTACTGCATCAACCTCACCCAGCAGGCGCGCGACGGCAAGCTCGACCGTGTCATCGGCCGGGAAGAGGAAATTTACCGCGTGGTGCAGATTCTCAACCGCCGCACCAAGAACAATCCCTGCCTGATCGGCGAACCCGGCGTGGGCAAAACCGCCATCGCCGAAGGC
>USJY01000229.1 GCA_900555065.1 uncultured Eubacteriales bacterium | reverse complement strand
GCAGCTCCATTGTTTCCGGCGCAGCCGTGCGCGGCGCGCGGGCGACCGAATCGCCTTCAACGCGGGCGCGGTAGTCCCGGCAGGCGGGACACGCCGCCAAATGCGCCGACACGGCGCGCGCGCCGCTTTCGCTGAGCGCGCCGTCCTCATAAAGCGGCAACAGGTCGCGGATAATATCGCAGTCCATATGCATGGTTTTCTCCTTCCCGCCCGGTTAAGGCAGTTGTTCAAGCTTTTTCTGCAGCGCTACGCGCGCTCTGTGGTATATCACTTTGGCGGAGTTTTCCGAAATATGAAGCGCGGCGGCGATCTGCGCGAAGGACAGCCCGGAAAACAGGCGCAGCACGACGACGTCCCGCTGCTTCGGTTTCATGCGGCCGATCTCCGCCAGCGCCGCGCGATAAAGACTTTCCCTTTCAAATACGGCGTGCGGGTCCGCCTGTGCGTCCGCTTCGCCTGCGCGAAGCGCCGCGCGCTGGCGGGTCCGGGCTTTCCGCAGCTGTTTATAAAAAGTGTGTTTCATAATCTGGCAAAGCCAGGTGCGCACGTCGCAGTCGCCCCGAAAACGGGGGAGAGCGACAAAGGCGCGGTAAAAGGACTCCTGCGTCAGCTCCTCCGCCGCGTCCGGGTCAAAGCCGGTCAGCCGGAGCGCAAAGCCGTATACATAGTCTCTGTGCGCGCGGTATATGGATTCAAATACCTTCTGCGCCATGATTGGCCTCCTTTACGGCGGTCTCTGTAAAGTTTGTACCCATTCTGCAAAAAAGGTTACAAAAAAGGCTGCCTGCGGGGGGAGTTGCAGGCAGCGTTACGAGGCACGGCTCCGCAAAACAGAGCCGTATCTCTGTATATAGAATGGCGGCAAAGCCGCCGCTGGGGGCTATATGGGTTTGCGCCGGCGCGGCCGCCGGCCGGTCCGGAATCATGTGGGCGCAGGGCGGGTTTCAACCCGGCTTTGACCGTGCGGCACGGTCCCGGCCGCTCGGCCGGATCGCTTTTTTTCGCCGCGCGGGGGCCGGGGCTTTGCGAAAGCATGTGTGTTTCCGGGCGGCTCAGCGGTGCATGGCGCTGTAGACCTCGCCGCTTTCTGCTTCGCCGCGCGCGTTCAGGAGCTGTTCGACCGTCACAAAGGTATAGCCGTCCTCCTTGAGCGCCTGTATGGCCTTGTGCGCGCCTTCGACGCTGGTCTGGTAAATGTCGTGCAGAAGCACGATGTCTCCGTCCTCCACGGCGGAGAGGATGTTTTCGCAGACGGTGTCCGCGTCGCGGTATTTCCAGTCCTCCGGGTCGACCGACCACATGACGACCGGCATGTTTGCATCGGCTTTCACGGCGTCGTTATAGGAACCATAGGGCGGGCGCAACGCGGTGGGCGGCGCGCCGGTCGCGGCTTCGATCGCCTCGTTTGCTCGGTCGATTTCACTGCGGAGCTCCTCGTCGGTCAGCTTTGTCAGCAATTTGTGGCCGTAAGTATGGGTGCCGATCTGGTGCCCCTCGTCCTTTGCGCGCCGGACAAGCTCCGGGTAGTACTGCGCCCGGGAGCCGAGCACGAAAAACGTTGCGTGCACCTGTTCCTCTTTCAGTATATCGAGCAGCTGCGATGTGGTTTCAGGGTTCGGCCCGTCGTCAAAGGTCAGGGCGACGAGCTTCTTATCGGCAAGGCCGGTATCCGTCAATACCTTGCAGGGGTCGTCCCCCGGCAGCGAGGGCGGGACCGCGGGTTTCTCCGGGACGGGGGGCTCGGTCTCTTCCGCGTCCGCCCGGGTCCGGAACGGGTCTGCAAGCACGTCGTTCAGCGCCGAAAGCGGGATGCTGACCGATTCGGTGGGGCCTGCCGTACCGTCCGTCCGCCGGGTGGGGAAGAACAGACGCAGGTTTTGCCCGTCGAGCACAAAGTAGCGGAAGTTCTCCGGCGCGGGCTCGAGCTGCGCGTCCAGCTGCATGTGCCCCGGCTGTATCGCGGCGCTGGCCTGCAGCGCGGCTGCGGCTTTTGCCGAAAGGGTCTGGAGATAGTCCACGCTGCCAAACAGGTCCTGCAGTTCATACCGGACGTCGGAGTCAAGGTTGAACGTCATGGTGCGCAGAGATCCGGCCGCGCCGCCGTCGGCCGCGGTATAGGTATATGTGTTGAATTTAAAGCTTATGATCTCCGGACTGTAGCGGTACACGTCGAACGAGACGTTGAGCTCGTTGTACCGGTTCGCGCTGCTCTGTTCGACTTTGTTCCGAAAGGCGGCAAGCGTATCGTCTATATAACGCAGTACCTGCACGTCGACGGGGTTGCGTCCCGTTTTCGGATAGTGTACTGCAATGGACGCGTTTTCCCCGTACTCAATATACGATTCGATCTCCACGCCGTCCAGCTCTTCCGATTTTTTGGGCGTCCGGCTCACGCCCAGCCAGAACAGGAGCAGGACGGTGCCGCCTGCGGCAAGCGCGATCAGACATATGCAAAGGATCGCTCTGCTTAGCGTGCGCTCCCTGTGCTTGTTCTCCATATCCGGCTCCTCCTGTCTGTTTTATATGAATCCACGTCCGGGCGGACGGAAATGTATGCTTTATATATGCAATATATACTAATTTTGTTAAAATTACATATAGTTTTGCGCCGCCCGTATAGATTGACATAATTAATATGCTTGTCTATTAGTATTATAAAGCAAATAAAAATAAAATCAACCATAAAATGGAGTTCTTCAAAATTATTTAAAGTTTACATAATTACCATATGCAGGGTGCAAAAAACCGCCGGGGAAAAACCGGCGGTTTCACTTTGCGTTCAGTCGGCTACATAGGGAAGCAGCGCAACCTGGCGCGCACGCTTGATGGCCTCCGTGAGAGCCCGCTGGTGCTTGGCGCAGGTGCCGGTCGCACGCTTGGGCAGGATTTTGGCAC
>USJY01000228.1 GCA_900555065.1 uncultured Eubacteriales bacterium | reverse complement strand
TGCTGCCCATGCAGCGCGGCGACTTTGAGGGCATTTTCAAGGCGATGAAGGGCTACTCTGTGACCATCCGCTACCTGGATCCGCCCCTGCACGAGTTCCTGCCACATGAGGACGAGGAAATCCGTGCTCTCGCCGACGATATGGGCCTGACCTTTGACGACCTGAAAGCCACCGTCAACTCCCTGCACGAGTTCAACCCGATGCTGGGCCACCGCGGTTGCCGTCTCGCGGTCACCTATCCCGAGATCGCCGAGATGCAGACCCGCGCCGTCATCGAAGCCGCGATCAATGTGAATAAGGAGGGCATGAACGTCACGCCCGAAATCATGATCCCGCTTGTAGGCGACGTAAACGAGCTCAAATACGTCAAGAGCGTCGTTACCAAGACGGCGGATGAAATCATCGCGGCGGCCGGCGTGAAGCTCGACTACAAAGTCGGCACCATGATCGAAGTGCCCCGCGCCTGCGTGACTGCGGATAAGATTGCGGCAGAGGCCGACTTCTTCTCCTTTGGTACCAACGACTTGACCCAGATGACCTTCGGCTTCTCCCGCGACGACGCCGGCAAGTTCCTGGAGGACTACTATGCGAAAAAGATCTTTGAAAACGATCCGTTCGCGCGTATCGACCAGGAGGGCGTCGGCAAGCTGATCGAGATGGCAGTCGAGCTGGGCCGCAAGGCCAAGCCCGACATTAAGCTCGGTATTTGCGGTGAGCACGGCGGCGATCCCACCTCTGTAGAATTCTGCTACAGAGCCGGCCTCGACTATGTATCCTGCTCGCCGTTCCGCGTACCCATTGCGCGCCTGGCTGCGGCGCAGGCCGTTATTAAAAACAAATAAACAATATTCAGGTTGTGATTTCGGGCAAAGCCCATCGGCAAAACCCAAATAGAAAAGAGACCTTGCAGAGTAACGTCTGCAGGGTCTTTTTTTGCGCCTAAAGCCTTGGCATTCATGCATTATATCAATACACTTGATTTTATCGACACGTTCCCAAATAAAACGCAAATTGTTGTTGCTACAAAAAAGATGATGAGGCTTGCCCCGTAACATTGGTTGTAAGGTGCAAACCGATTTTTACAAAAGAATGAGAAACGAAAGAATAGACCTTGTGCGGCAATCCGGCTTTACAGGTTTTTTTGCGTTATGGCTTATTGTTGATGAAAGATATATTTTCTTAAATCCCCTTCCCAACAGCTTGTAGAGTGAAAATCGCAGTACGTATATCCGGCTCCAATGTTTGCGTATTTCAAGAAAAAAGCATGCTCTGTAAAGGCGTGATTTTGGTTTGCGACGCAAGCTTGTTGTTGTCTTAAAGCTGCGCAAACAAACTTACCAACCCCTCGTTATCCAGATTTTGTGCCCTAAAAATGGCAAACCAATAGTGTTATAAAATTTTTTGTTTTACCACAGAAGAGGATTATATAAAATACGGTTTTATTTTCGGCAGATCCATGGGCCTAATTTCTTTGGAGGGCTATCGACAAAATAATATATAATAAGCGAAATTCAGTTAATATACAACTTGAAAACCACCCTCCATAAAAGGTATAATGGATACAAAGGTCTGTGCTTGGTGCGGCGCTCTATGTAACTGTGTGCCCGCCCGCTCTAGTTAGCGGGCGTGGAAATAGCGTAGAAAGGAGATACTGGATGAAACGAACCGTTTGTGCGCTTTTATGCATACTCTGCATTCTGTCTGGCTGCAGCGTGCCTGACGAGGGCCATTCCGTGCAGGAATTGTCCGGCGTTAGGGCGTTAACTTATGCGGCGAAACATCCGCATGCAGTTGCTCCGTCCTGGATTCCGCAGGAAATCCCGGATATACCATTGTACCGTCCAACGGACGACTATCCGGAACCAAATACTGCCTGGACGGCGCGCGACGAAATTGCGGTCGGAGGTAAATACGCCGACTTTTTTCCCGTGGTAACAAATGAAACACCGCTGGAAATCATGATTTCAGAAATCGACAATCCTTATTTTATCATTACATGGACAACGAATACACAGTATCTGTATCCATATGACTACGAACGGTATCAGGAAGACGCTTGTCCGTCTCTGGAACGGATTGTGCTGGGGGAGCCATGGCTGGGCTTTCCCTACCGGCTCCCCATGAATTTTTTGCGCATGACGGGGCCGGGCCAGTACTATACTGTCTGCAGGCAAAAAGACGGAGGATATGTCTATCTGTTTTTTGACCGGCCAAGATCCATGCAGGATTATGGAGTATATTCCTCACAGGATAAAACAAATATATTTCTACATGGCGTATTATATGCGGAAAAAAAGCTGGCATATGAAGATTTTGCGTCGATCGAGATAGGGGACAATATAGAAAACGTAATCGCAATAGATCCGGCCGCAGCGCTGTGCAAAACGTTGTATAACTGGAATACGGCTTTGTACGGAGAGGAACACTATTTTGATTACAGAGCCGTGTCCTCTCTTCACCTTTTGACGGATGGAATTTTAGAGGTTCGCTATTTAATTCAGGACGAAGGGGAATTGACGGTAGACAAACTGTTTTATTATCCGGATTATCAATACATGTCATCCGGTTATCATCGTATAACGGGTAATAAGGTCTATATGAATTTGACGGTGTTCCCGCAGGATTTTCCGTCGGCGTAGTAATTCCTGTTTGGAAATGGTTCGGGCGGCAGAATGGAGCGGCCGTATGTCGCCGCGCAATGGATGGGTAAGGAGGGAAACGGATAAAACGAGCAACCAATGCTGTTTGCTGCCTTTTACTGCTGCTTGCCGCCTGCCGTGCAGCGGAAACGCCGGTGGTTGAAAGCGCCGGTACGGACACGCTGGCAGTTTCAGACCGCCTTGCACAAAGGCGGCGGTATGTAGCGCAGTACCGGGAGCGGATGATCGTCTATGGGCGGCTGATCGCG
>USJY01000227.1 GCA_900555065.1 uncultured Eubacteriales bacterium | reverse complement strand
AATCCCGATGACGTATACCAACCTCGATATCTGGAATACGAACATGGTCGTCATGGGACTGGATATCACCGACGCGCAGAAGGGTGAGGCGGGCAACCGCTACCTGGTTTCGCAGGCGGGCGAGCGCGGCATGGCCTGGATGGGGCCAAACGTGTTCTCCCATCAAAAGACGAACCCCCTGATCATCGCGCTTAACGACGCAGACTCCTTGAGAGGGCAGCGTTTTTATCCCATAGACGAACAGGAACTGGCACTGAAAAAAGCGGAAGCCGAATACGCGGCAACCTCTCCCGGCATGCCCATAGCCGCCGTATGCGCCGCCGTAGCGGCAGTCTGTGCGGCGGCAGCCGCCGCAGTAACTGTGATTCATGCGAAAAAAACAAAGGAGGAAAACACAAAATGAAAAAGCTGTTATCGTTGTTGCTGGCGCTCATGATGGTATTTGCGCTCAGCTCCACTGCGCTGGCGGACGTCATCCCCGCGGCGTCGGCGCGCGCCGTTGCCGTAGACGGCGAGATCAGCGCGGAGGAATGGGGCGCGCCCAGCTTCCATGGCGACAAGAACACCAACTGGGGCTACAACGCGGCTTACGACTGGGACTTCTGGGCGCAGGGGACGCAGTCGGAGAATGAGAGCTATGACGTCTGGCTCGACCATGACGACAGCTACGCCTATGTCGCCGTTCGGCTGAACAACACCAGAGATGCCGTCCAGTATGCCACCGGTCCGGACGACCTTTGGAAGAATGTAAGCCTTGCGTTCACCCTCTCGGCGTACGACGCTTCCACAACCGTGCCCCGCATCACGTTTGAAGGCGCAGAATACGAACAGTATTCCTACTGGGCCATGGGCCTTATCGAGAACGGTACGAAAAAGGTAAGTTTTGCGCAGGGACAGGGCCTGACGCCGCAGGCGCTGGACGACAGCGAATACGCCATTGCCTATGATTCGGAGACGAAATCCTACAGTTATGAAATGGCGATCCCCCTTTCCAAAACCAACATCACGCCGCAGAGCGAGGGGATGGTCTTTTCCATGGACCTGCGCACGCCGAACGACGGCAACGGTACGGACGGGGCGACCAGCCGCTACCTGACCTGTCCGGTAACCCAGCGCGCGGAAGGCGTGTCCGGCCTCGGGGCGGGGAATTTCCAGCACACGTTTACCAATCCGCTGATCGTATTCACCGGCGGCCAGCCGGTCACGGGAAGCGTGGGCGATACCGCGTCGGCCTTCTCCGGCAATATCGCCCTTGACGGCATGGTCAGCGCGGAGGAGTGGGGCGCGCCCGTCGTCGTCACCAGTCCAGACCATTGCCAGGATACATGGGGCGGATTCTGGAAGTTCAGCCCTGATAACTGCAGCCCGCTGCAGGCGGCGAAGCTCTATGTGACCAACGATGCGGAAAACGTCTACCTCGCGTTCACCATGGACCATGTCAACATCGATAAAAACGCCTGTACCGACGCCGCGCTCCTTTGGCAAAACGCGCACTTCGGGTTTGATATTGCAAAATACGACCAGTCAAACACCATGCCTCATATAGAATTTGAAGGGCAGCAATACGAACAGTATACCGGTTTCTGGTTCGGCTTTGTAAACGGAAATCCTGTCTCCACGTCCAGGACGCAGGGCATTGACCCGTGGGATATACCGGCGGAAAACTTCGCGATCCGGTATGACGAAGCGGCCAAAACCATCGCCTATGAGGTAAAGCTCCCCCTGAGCAGAACCAATATAGACCTTACCGAGACAAGGGATATCGCGCTGTCGGTATCCGCAGCCGGCCCCTATTCGGGCAATCTGTTCGATCCGTCCAACGCCGGCGCCAACCGCTATAATATCACCCTCGGCGTCGCCGGCGCCCAGGGCCCCAATGCTTTCGCACATAAGGACAACGCTTTGAAAATCACGCTCAACGCGCCTGCCGAAGCTCCCGAACAGCCCGCCGCGCCCGAACAGCCCGCCGCGCCCGAAACCTGGGTCGGCAACAAAGCGTCTGCCTTTTCCGGTAAGATCAAGCTCGACGGCAAGGTCACCGAAGCGGAATGGGGCAGAGCGGTCGTGTCCACCACGCCCGGCCACGCCACGGCGGCGGACGACGCACTGGACTACTGGTCCTATGACCTTGGCGCGGTGAACGATCTGCAGAACGCGAAGCTCTACGTCACCAACGACAAGGAGTATCTCTATATCGCCGCCACGCTCGACAAGGCGCGGCTGGACGCCGGCTGCACCAGCGCCGGCGACCTGTGGCAGTACGCCAGCTTCGGGTTCAGCGTTTCGGGATACAGCAAGGACAGCACGGTCAAAATCATCGAATTTGAGGGAGACGAGTACGAGCAGTACACTTCTTTCTGCCTGGGCTTTGTAAACGGTAAGCCCGCGGCCCAGTGCAAGACGCAGGGGATAGACCCCTGGGAGCTGCCCGCCGACCATTACGCTGTCGCATACGACGCGGCTACCGAAACCTATACCTATGAGCTGAAAGTACCCATGAACAGGACGAATATCAACCTGCATGAAGGGCTTGATATCGCGCTGAGCGCGTCGATTTCGCAGCATAAGAGCAATGCTGCTCAGCCCGCCAACATCTATCAGATCGCCACCGGCTACGCATTTTGCGGCGGTCCGGGCAATATGTCGCACAAGGACGGCAACGCTTTGAAGATTACGCTCAACGACACCAGGAAAAATATCGACGTATTTGTAAAGGACAGCGCGCCCACCATCTCCAAAGCGGTCGTCATCGACGGCAAGATCACCGACGCGGAATGGGGCGGCGGCCCTGTGGTTTCCACCACGCCCGACCATTGCCAGGCGACCTGGGGCAACTTCTGGCAGTTCAATCCCGCCTCCGTGAACCGGGAGCAGAACGTAAAGCTCTATGTGACCAACGACTCGAAATACCTCTATATTG
>USJY01000226.1 GCA_900555065.1 uncultured Eubacteriales bacterium | reverse complement strand
ATGCGCGCGAGGGGAAGAACACCTTCATGGCGCTCTATGGTCTGGAGCGCTGCGGCGCCTATGTGCACGAGCTGTCCGAGCAAGCGGCAGCAGCCGTGGACGGTGTGTTTGCGGACAGCGCATTTTTGCAGCAGCTCGCCCGCTCGCTGGCAGATCGGAAAAACTGAATCCATAAAAACACCGGACTTCCGGTGAAATTGCGAAAAGTGTCGGCTTACTCTTGTAAAGTCCGGCACTTTTTGTTATAGTATACTTTGTATTATTATACGTGAGGTATTCTGTTTTGAGTATATTAGAGCGAATCCATTCACCGGCCGACCTGAAGGCGCTGCCGGCGGAAGAAATTCCGGCACTGTGTGCGGAACTTCGTTCTTTTCTGGTCGAGAATCTTGCGAAAACCGGCGGGCATCTGGCGTCGAATCTCGGCGCAGTGGAGCTCACGGTTGCGATCGACCGGGTGTATAGCACCGAAAAGGACCGACTCGTGTTCGACGTCGGTCATCAGAGCTATGTGCACAAGATCCTGACCGGCCGCCGCGGCCGGATGGATACCCTGCGCAGCATCGACGGCCTGAGCGGGTTTCCCAAACCCTATGAGAGCGCATACGACTGTTTTGGCACGGGCCACAGCAGCACCTCGGTTTCGCTCGCGCTCGGGTTTGCGACGGCGGACAAACTCGCCGGCCGGGACAACAGCAGCGTCGCCGTCATCGGCGACGGGGCGCTGACCGGCGGCATGGCCTTTGAAGCGCTCAACAACGCCGGCCGCAGCAAAACCAATACCATAGTGGTACTCAATGACAACGGGATGGCCATTTCGCGCAACGTGGGCGGCATTGCCCGCGGCATGACGCGTATCCGCATTTCAAGAAAATACTTCCATGCCAAAGACCGCGTCCACCGCTTTCTCAGCCGGACACGGCTGGGCATGAAACTGGACCGGGGCATTTCGCGCACAGTGCGCGCCGTCAAGGACGTCATATACGACACCACCTGGTTTGAGGATTTCAACTTTGTGTACCTCGGCCCCGTAGACGGGCACGACATCGGCGCGCTGACCGTACTTCTCGATCGCGCCAAACAGCTGAAAAAGCCCTGCGTCGTCCACGTTGTGACAAAAAAGGGGCGCGGTTTTTCCGCCGCCGAACACGACCCGGTCACCTTCCATGGCGCGCCGCATTTCAACGCCGAGACCGGCGTGTGCGAGACGCCGGGCGAGCCGGACTTCTCGGCCGCGTTCGGGCAGTCGCTCGTGGAGCTCGCATCGAAGGACGAGCGCATCTGCGCCGTAACGGCCGCTATGACGGACGGCTGCGGCCTCACCGGCTTCAAACGCGCCTGTCCCGCCCGGTTCTTTGACGTAGGCATTGCCGAACAGCACGCCGTCACCTTCTCCGCGGCCCTGAGCGCAGGCGGCTACCTGCCCGTGTTCGCCGTATATTCGACCTTTTTGCAGCGCGCCTACGACCAGGTTCTGCACGACGCGGCGCTATCAGGGGTCAAGCTCGTGCTGGGCGTGGACCGCGCCGGGATCGTCGGCAGCGACGGGGAGACCCACCAGGGCCTGTTCGACGTACCGCTGCTCAGCGGCATTCCGGGCGTAACGGTCCTTTGCCCCGCAAGCTTTGCCGAACTTCGCACCGGCCTGGAACAGGCGCTGTACCAGTATGAGGGCGTCGTTGCCGTGCGCTATCCGCGCGGCGGCGAACCGGCCTGCTTCCGGGGTATGGACACAATGCACGAGCCTGTGTCCGTAATACGGGAATCGGCGGCTAAAAACCTTGCCATTGTAAGTTACGGCCGTGAGACGGCGGACGCGCTGGACGCGTGCGCGCTGCTTGCGGAATACGATCCGGCGCTGATCAAACTCAACCGCGTCTCTCCGCTTCCGGACGGCCTGTACGGCCTGCTGCAGGAGTACCGCTATGTCGTGGCGGTCGAGGAGTCCATGCGCGCAGGCGGCGTGGGTGAACGCCTGGCCGCCCTGCTTTCGGATACGCCGGCCATCGTGAAGACATTGGCCGTGGACGGATTTGTTGAACACGGCGCGCCCGCGCTCCTGCGCGCGCGGCTTGGCCTGGACGGACCGGGAATCGCGGATTTCTGCATGAGGGAGTGTGTTCTGTGAGTGAAAAACGGCGTATCGATCAGCTGCTTGTGGAGCGCGGTCTCGCGCAGAGCAGGCAGCGCGCCCAGAGCGCGCTGATGGCGGGGCTTGTGTACGTGTCCGGCCAGAGGGTGGACAAGGCGGGCGCACTCGTTGCCGCCGATGCGGAAATCGAGCTGCGCGGTGAAGCCTGCCCCTATGTGAGCCGCGGCGGCCTCAAGCTCGCCCGCGCCGTCGAGGCGTTTGGGCTGGATCTGCGCGGCCGGGTGTGCCTGGACGTCGGCGCTTCAACCGGCGGGTTTACCGACTGTATGCTGCAGCAGGGCGCGAAAAAGGTGTACTGTGTGGACGTGGGCTACGGCCAGCTGGCCTGGTCTTTGCGCAGCGATCCGCGGGTGGTCAACCTCGAGCGCACCAATGTGCGCGGCCTCACCGAAAACGAGGTTGGCGAGCCCATAGACTTTGCGAGTATCGACGTCTCTTTTATATCATTAAAGCTCGTGCTCCCCGTCGTGCAGCGCTTTCTGCGCCCGGGCGCGGAACTGGTCGCCCTCGTCAAGCCGCAGTTTGAAGCGGGCCGGGCGGAAGTGGGCAAAAACGGCGTGGTGCGGGACGCGTCCGTGCATGCGTCCGTGCTGCGCGAGGTCGCCGGATTCTGCGCGGAAATCGGCCTTCCCCCCTCCGGCCTGACCTGGTCTCCCATCAAAGGTCCCAAGGGCAATATCGAGTTTTTGCTCTGGCTCTGCGGGCGCGCGGAGGAGATATGCATAGACAAAGTCGTTGAGCAGGCCCATGCGGCGCTGCGTGGAGGCGATCAGAATGAATAAGATAGGACTTCT
>USJY01000225.1 GCA_900555065.1 uncultured Eubacteriales bacterium | reverse complement strand
GGGATGGCTTTCTCCCTCAGAATTTACTGTCCAATATGTTTGACAAACCTACAGGCTCAGAGCGCGGGACCGGAATCCGGCGGCGCGCCGGGACCGGAGTCGTCCTCGTCGTCAAACTCCAGCAGCGAGACCTCTACGCCGCGCTTCACTCCCGGCGTGAACGCGGACACGTCGATCGTCTCGTCCACGGCGGCGTAGCCGCGGAACACGGCCTTGGAATGGATCGTAGGGCCTCCGATCAGGATATACGCCACCAGCAGCACCAGGGCCGCGCCCGCCGCGATCAGGCCCGGAATGAGGCCGGGCGTCATGAATTCAAACCGGATCTGGCTCGTACCCGCCGGGCAGACGACGGACATGAAGCCGAGGTTGGAACGGATGATCTCCGCAGGCTCTCCGTTCACGGTTGCGCTCCAGCCCGCTTCCCAAGGCACGCTGAAGAACACCACGTCCGCCGTGTCGGAAGTGAAACTGCAGGTAAAGCCGTTCTTGTCGATCGAGAACCCGTCGACCGTCTTGGCTGCGCGCAGCGCGCTCTGTTCCGCTACGTCCAGGTCGGCCCTGCGGATGTCGGACGCCGACGCGCGGTCCAGGACGGAATCTACCAGGTCGGCCTGGTCGTCCTCCACCACAAGCGTGGAGAGCATCACGTCGTCCCGGAACACGTCCACATAGTTCGCCATCAGCTCACTGCGGGTCATGTATTCCGTATAGGTGAAGCCCATGGGGATATAGTACTCGTATTCATAGATGGAATTCCCGTTGTCCGTACGAAGAAAAGTCATATGCTCATGCTCTGCGTCGGCGTTGTTCTCTCCGTCGATCAGATACCGGACAGACAGCAGCGACTGCAGCGCGTAGTTGTCGTAGGGCGGTTCGGTCTTGACGTCGCGGGTGACGCCGATATTCTTATAAAAGTCAAATATCGAGCCGGGCACAACGCTGTGGAAGGCGCGGATGGAGGGCATATTCCAGTACATGGCGGCGTTTGTTTCCGTATTGATAGTGTCGATCCGCTCGCCGTCCTCCAGCTTGAACTCCATGCTCCAGCGGCCGTTGGTATTGCGCTCAGCATACAGCTGCGCGTCCCGGATCGAGGAATGGCCGCGGCTGACCGCCACGTAAAATATTCCGAACGCAGTGACGAACAGGGTCATATATACCGTCAGCAGACGGGCCATGTTCCCGTCCCGTTTCTTAATCAGATACATCAGAATAAAGGTAAGCGAAAGGCATACGACCGTGATCAGGATATGCGCCCAGAGCAGCGGCATATTGGGCGCAAGGCCAGCCGTGCCCGTTTCCGGATTCTTAATCAGCGCTACGGGTACGCACAGGCCCAGCGCGATCAGGCCTGTTTTGACGATCCCGAGCCGCCACTGCTCCCAGGAACACTCCTCTACCGCCTTCATGGTTATGAGCGCCAGCATCAGCACAAAGACGAAGAACCAGCGCGTATAATAGCTGTTGGAAAACAGCTGGAACGCGGCGTTGAGGGCCGGTACGAAGGCCATGACGAACAGCACTACGCACAGTTTGCTGAAAAAGTCGCGCGGACGGCGCTGCAGCCAGGTCATGGCGCCCGTGAACCCGAACAGGGGCAGCCAGGCCGTGACGGACGACCACTTCGCGCCCGCGTCCGGGAACACATTGGGCGCGCTTGGCACCTCGGGCGGCAGGAAAAACGCCTGCAGGATCTGGTACGGTCGCTGCACCTCATAGTAGGTGATCAGGGCCCAGCCGGAAAGCTTGGTGCCCGCCCGCTCAATCTGCAGCGTTGTGAGCACCGCGGGCAGCACGACAAATGCCGCCAGCACAAAGCCGAGCACAGCCTCCACACCGCAGGCGACAAAGCGTTTCCAGTCGAATTTTCCCCAGCCCTTCGTAATCAGCCGCAATGTGAAATAGATCAGCAGGAACACGGCCTCCGCGACAAAGAAGTAGTAGTTCGTCAGCGCGTTGAGGAATACCGCTGCGGCGAACCAGCCTTTTTTCCCGTCCGCCATCAGCTTTTCCAGTCCGAACAGAAGCAGCGGGAACAGCGCGATAATGTCATGGAAGTGATTGAAAAAGATATTGTAGAATGCAAACCCCGAAAAGGCATACAGCATTGCGCCGATAAAGGCGCTGTTGCGGTTTCGGAGAAAACGTTTGAGATAGGCGAACGCCGTTGTCGCGGCCACGGCCGTTTTGATGCAGATGAGAAAAGGAATGCTCGGACCGACCCAGTTCAGCGGCAGGAGCAGCGTCAGCCAGAAAAAGGGGCTGCCAATCAGATAAAACGCATAGGAGCCGATGAGGTTTGCGCCTAGATCGGTGTTCCAGTTCCAGAAAAACTCGCCGTTTCGTATGGATTCGTTTACCTCGATGTAAAATGGAATCTGCTGGCAGTTGAAATCGCCAAGATAGATAAAATACCCGCCGTCCATGATCACAAACGGGATAAATATCACAAGAGAAATGGCCAGCGTCCAGAAAAACACGGTCACATACTGCTTTGCGTTGCTTTTTGTATTGAGGTTGAACGCATTGGCAAAGCGGCTGCTCCGGCCCGGGCGCACGCGGTTTGTAAGTTCCATAGTGTACAGGTCCCCTTCCCGTCAAAATTGTCCGGCCGCACGCAGCCGCGCCAGGCGCAGCAGAGCGACTACAGTCTTTGCATCGTGATTTTCGCCGGATACGCACTGTTCCAGAACCTCGGTCCAGGGTACGGCGCGCAGGATGAGAAACTCGTCGTCGTCAAGCTTCCCATCGGAAAAAGCGAGCGTGCGGGCGGCAAACAGGTGGATCGCCTCGTTGGAACAGCCGGCCGTTGGGTAGATATAGCCGAGCGGCGTCCAAGACGCGGCCGACGCGCCCGTCTCCTCTCGCAGTTCGCGCACGGCGCAGTGTCCGGCGACGTGACGGAATTCGCGCCGGACGGCCGCAAACGGTACGAAGGGCAAATGG
>USJY01000224.1 GCA_900555065.1 uncultured Eubacteriales bacterium | reverse complement strand
TCGCCCTCGCGGGTGGGCGTGTCCATTTTGGTGGATTCGATCACCCAGTCCTCCGGCAAAAGCTGCTTTTCTTTGCCATCCACCATCCACCGGCCGCGCTGCAAATAAAACTGCCCCAGTTTGGCCATGTCCACGGTGCGCAGCCAGAGACCCCAGCCGCCTTTTTCAATCCCCATGGGGCACACGTCCCAACTCACATTGTGAATCCCCAGGGGGCCAAACAGGCGCGGCGTCAGGTACTGCGTGAGGGACATGCCCGCACGCCGGCACACGGCGGCGGCGAGCAGGTAGGAATTGATGCTGTTGTAAAAGAATCGGCTCCCGGGCGCGAAGGCGCAGTCCGATTCAAGCGCGGCCCGTACCCAGTCTTTTTCCAGCACGCTGGCGCTCTCGTTAAAGTGGACGCCGCTGCTCATGGTCAACAGGTGTTCGACTGTGATCTGGTCAATCCGCGGCGCGCGGATCCGCGGCGTCTTCTCGGGAAAAATATCCACGAGCCGTTCGTCTGTGCGCAGCAGCCCCTCCGATACAGCCAGCCCGACCGCCATGCCCGTAACGCTCTTGCTCAGGGAGTAGACCATGTTGGAATATCCTTTTTGCCAGGGCGACCAATATCCCTCCGCAATGACTTTGCCATGGCGCAGGAGCATCGCGCCATGCGGGTGATAGGTCTCAAGCGCACGAAAAAAACCGCCGACTGCGCCCGAGTCCGTTCCCTGGAGTTCCGGTGTGCTGCGCGGCAGCGGCGAGAGCTCCTGTTCGGCATAGTACAGGCCCTTTTTCTGCGGCGCAAACGGGTAACCGCCGATGTGCTGGAGGTCGCCGCCGGCAAGCTTGCGCAGCATAGCCGCGGTTTTCATTTGTACGATTGCGTCCATTGGCTCGCCTCCCTGGCCGCAATTTTTATGAATTTCAAAATATAATTAAATTTTACCACAAATCATATTGACCTGCAATTCATTTTTTGGTACAATAACTTTGCCGTTTTTGAACGGCGGGTTTGAAATGGCGCGCTACTGTGGCTCAATGGTAGAGCAGCGCATTCGTAATGCGCAGGTTGTCAGTTCGATTCTGACCAGTAGCTCCAATGAAGCAGGCGGGAAAGTAAGAAGTCTTTTCCGCCTGTTTTTTCATGTTTTAAGGTGTTTCGATATGATCCAAGAGGCGGCGGCGCATCGTCTTTGGCCTATAAGTGTCTCTTTATTGTCCGCGCCTCGCCGCCGTCGATCGTTGACGGCGGTTGTGTTTCCCAATTGCAAACTGCCCGCGCGTGGAAGTTTCGTTTTGTATGCCGGCTTTGCAAAAACGGTTTTTCTTATGCAAGCTTGCATATTGCCGAGTATTATGCTATGATATAGACAGAACACAAAACATGTGCTGACATTTAAGATGCGAAAGCGTCTGCGGTGGAAGGCGTGGGAAAGAAAGACACAGCGGTGGATGCGCTGTGCTTCGGATGCGCCTTCAGGGCGCATTTTTTGTACGCAAAAAGGAGTGGGGAACGAAAATGGAGACGCGCGTAGCCGTGATTGCGATTATTGCGCAGACACGCGAAGTAAACGACAGGCTCAATCAAGTGCTGCACGAGTACGGCGATTATATCATCGGCCGGATGGGCCTGCCCTATCGGGAGCGGGGCATCAATATCATCAGCGTTGTGGTGGATGCGCCGCAGGACATCATTTCCGCGCTGTCGGGCAAGCTCGGCTGCCTGCCCGACGTATCGGCCAAGGCGGTTTATGCCAAACAGGCCTGAAAGGAGCGCTGCAATGCGTGCGCTTATGGAAAAGCTTTTGGCAGGCACGGCTCTGACATGCGCGGAATATGCGGAACTGATCGGGCATTGGCGGGATGTGGACCGCGCCGCGCTGTTTGACGCCGCCCGCGCCGCGTGCGACAGGGTATACGGGAAGGACGTGTATCTGCGCGGCCTGATCGAAATCAGCAACTACTGTAAAAACGACTGCCGCTACTGCGGTATCCGCCGCGGCAACGCCCGTGCGGAGCGCTACAGGCTCGGCCCGGATGAAATTCTGGACTGCTGCCGACGCGGCTATGCGCACGGTCTCAGAACATTTGTGCTGCAGGGAGGGGAGGACCCGTGGTTTACTGCCGCGCGTGTTGAATCGCTCGTGCGGGAGATCAAGGAGCGCTATCCTGACTGCGCGGTAACCCTGTCTCTGGGTGAGCATCCGTATGAGAGCTACGCCGCATGGCGGCGCGCCGGCGCCGACCGTTATCTGCTGCGCCATGAGACGGCGGACGCCGTACATTACGCCCGCCTCCACCCCGCGCCGCTGACGCTGGAGAACCGCATGCGCTGCCTTCAAGACCTCAAGCGGCTCGGATACCAGGTCGGGGCGGGATTTATGGTCGGCTCGCCCGGCCAGACGGCAGCGGCCCTCGCCTGCGATCTGTGCTATCTGCGCGAGCTGCGCCCGCAGATGGTGGGAATCGGTCCGTTCATCCCGCATCACGACACGCCGTTTGCGGATGAGCCGGCAGGAGATGCGGAACTGACGCTGTTTATGCTGGCGCTCACGCGCCTGCTGCTGCCCGGCGCGCTGCTGCCGGCGACAACTGCGCTGAACACCGTAGCGGGCGACGGTCTGGAACGCGGAATCCTTGCGGGGGCGAACGTCGTCATGCCCAATCTGACGCCGCCGCGCCAGCGGCAGCGTTACCTGCTCTATGACAATAAGACCACGGCGCCGGTGGAACAGATCGATGCGATTACGGCGCGTATCGAAGCGCTTGGGTACCGCGTTGCGGCCTGCAGAGGCGACAGCCGCGCGGAAACGTTATATTATCCGCTGAAGGGAAAGGCCGGCCCGGCCTAACCCGTTAAGAAAGGAGATTATTATGAGTGATAATAGACCAGTAGTTGCGGTAGTAGGAAGACCGAATGTTGGAAAATCAACATTATTTAATAAATTAGCAGGAAAAAGAATATCTATA
>USJY01000223.1 GCA_900555065.1 uncultured Eubacteriales bacterium | reverse complement strand
CGGCATGACCGGCGGCCAGATGGCCCCGACCACGCTCATCGGCGAAAAGCCCACCACCTCGCCCTACGGCCGCACGGCCGAGCGCAACGGCAACCCCATCCGCATCTGCGAGATGCTCTCCACGCTCGACGGCCCCAGCTTCATCGCCCGCGTCAGCGTCCACGACGTCAAGAACGTCCTAAACGCCAAAAAGGTCATCGCCAAGGCGTTTGAGCATCAGGCCGAAGGCAAGGGCCTTTCGCTGGTCGAAGTGCTCTCCACCTGCCCGACCAACTGGGGCAAGTCTCCGATCGACGCGATCCAATGGCTCAAGGAGAATATGATGGCGTATTACCCGGTCGGAGTATATGTGGACAAAACAGGGGAAGGGAGCGATGCAAAATGAGCAAGCATGATGTGATCATCGCCGGGTTCGGCGGTCAGGGCGTATTGTTTACCGGCAAGGTGCTTGTAACCTGCGGCATGAACGAAGGATTGCAGGTGTCCTGGCTTCCTTCATATGGTCCGGAAATGCGCGGCGGCACAGCCAATGTAAGCGTCTCGATCGACAGCGAGGAGATCGGTTCACCGCTCATTTCTTCGCCGAACCTTGCAGTTGCCTTTAATCAGCCTTCGTTTGATAAATACGAGCCGGCCGTCGTCAGCGGCGGAGTCATGTTTGTGGACAGCAGCCTCGTTTCTTCCAAATCGAAGCGTACAGACATCAAAGTATTTGAAATCCCTGCCACGCAGCTTGCATTGGAAAACGGCCTGAAAGGGCTTGCAAACATCATTGTTTTGGGCAAGATTATCCGTGAAACCGGCATTTTCACTGCGGAAGCGATGGAGAAAGCCATTCAGGACTGCATGCCGAAATCCAAGCAGCATCTTCTTGAGCCGAATATGAAAGCGTTCCGGATGGGCCTTCAAAGCGAATAGTTTGTGCATAATTCCCAGCAGAAAATTTCATTAGAGTGAAACTTTGGTGAAAAAAGATATTTATTTTGCAATCATTTCATGATATGATATAGAAAAATAGTTTGGAGGAGTTATGCATGGTTTCCGAAAAAGTAGTCGCAGTGAACCAGATCGGCTTGCACGCCCGTCCGGCTACTGCCTTTGTACAGAAAGCGAATGAATTCAAATCCTCAATCTGGATCGAGAAAGATGAACGTCATGTCAATGCAAAATCCCTTTTGGGCGTTCTGTCCATGGGGATTGTGCAGGACACCGAAATCACGATCATCGCAGACGGCGTAGACGAGGAAAACGCCCTTGCTGAGTTGGTTGACCTCGTCACCAACAAATTGAACGACTAATATGCGGCACCCCCAATGCCCCTTATGCTCAATAAGGGGCATCTTTCTTGCAGGGAAAAGAGGGAATAACAAATGGACCGAATCGCCAGCTTTACGGTAGATCATACCGTCTTACTGCCCGGCCTGTACCGTTCCAGAACGGACGGCGACATCGTCACCTACGATCTCCGTTTTGTCCGTCCAAACAGCAGCCGGCTGCTCACGAACGCCCAGTTGCACTCCACAGAGCATCTGATCGCCACCTTACTGCGGAATTCCAGATGTCGAGATGCAATTGTCTACTTCGGACCAATGGGTTGTCAAACCGGCTTTTATCTGCTTGTGGACAGCCGTCTTATGGACGATAATACGGTGTTTGCCCTGTTGCAGGAGGTATTCCAGCAGGCTTCTGTCTACGCCGGACCAATGCCTGGAGCCAGCGAAAAAGAGTGCGGTAACTATCGAAACCTGAGTCTGGCGCAAGCGCAGTCCGTCTGCGGCGAATACATGAACGTGCTTGCGCGTCTCACGCCGGCGGATATGGTCTATCCTCCATCCGCCCGACTCTAAGCACTGTAAAGCACATCAACCTGTCAGATGCGTCCGTTTTGCCGCAGCATATTTTATAAAGGAATGGATTATGGAAAAGCTCCGGAAAAAGGCGTTAATGCTCACTGAGCAGCCCGGCGTCTATCTCATGAAAAACAAAGACGGAAAAATCATATATGTAGGCAAGGCAAAAAATCTGAAACGCCGTGTCTACAGTTACTTCAGCGCCGTTGAAAAGCACAATAACAAGACGCGGAATCTGGTTGCCAATATTGATGACTTTGAAATCATTGTCGCCAAAACCGAGCTGGAAGCGCTGTTGCTGGAAAACAATCTGATTAAGAAAAACAAACCCCAGTATAATATTCTTCTTAAAGACGATAAGGGCTATCCCTATATCAAACTGTCCAGCGATCCCTTCCCAACCATATCTCTCGCAAGAAAGGTTGAACAGGACGGCGCGGAGTACTTCGGTCCTTTTTACGGTTCCTATTATGCAAACGCCATTATCGAGGCCGCATGCCGTGCATATAAGCTTCCAACCTGCAAGAACCCCCAGCCCCGCCCCGGGCGTAGACCCTGCCTGAACTACAGAATACAGCAGTGTTGCGGCGTCTGCGCCGGCCGGGTCAGCCAGCAGGATTACCAGGCGATCATCGCCGAAGTCCGCCGCTTTCTCAGCGGGGAGATAGACCAGATCGCGCGTCTGACGCAGGAACAAATGGAGCGCGCGGCGGAAAGCCTGGATTATGAACGCGCCGCCGTCCTGCGCGACCGACTCAAGGCAATCCAGTCTCTGCTGACAAAGCAGCGCGTTGCAAACGACGTATCTGTCAATGGAGATTACTTTACAGTTGCTGCGCGCGGAAACGACTGTGCCGCAGTCATGCTGCGTGTAGAAAAGGGGATTATGCTGCATAAGGAGGCCTACCTGTCGCCGCTTGCCAAGATAGACGATCTGCAGTCTTTTCTAAGCGAATATATCAAAGCCTATTACCGTCAGGATTCCGCAACCATTCCAAGGCGCGTATTGATCGGCATGGAAATTGAGGACAGACAGGCCATGGAACAGATGCTCGCCGAACGCCGCGGCGGCCGGGTCTGGCTCAGCGTTCCCTCCAAAACGCTGGACAGGCAAATTATG
>USJY01000222.1 GCA_900555065.1 uncultured Eubacteriales bacterium | reverse complement strand
GACGGCCAGTAAGCAAGCGCGAGACCGGCTCCTTGACGCAGTACGCAGGTGTAAACAAATCTGAGGAGGAATGCAGGATTTTAATAAACTCACATATCGTTAAATCCAGAAAATTATATATTGTAAACGCCTAAAATGAATAATTTAAGAATAAATTATTTATATTTATTGACAATGCGCACGGCTTGCAATATAATGATATTGCATAATCCAATTGAGGAAGGGGAATAGGGGTTCGCGACAGATAAAAAGGAGGATATGTATGAACAAGCGTGTACGCAGATTTTTCGCGGTATTATCGCTGCTTGTGGCGTGCGCGGCACTGGCAATCACGGCGTCGGCAACAGGTTTGTCTTCGCATCAGAATTCGTATACAGGCACAAGAGCATCCGCTTATATCATCAGCCAGAATTGCCATCCGGGCTATGTTGTAACGACGGGCAGGGTGGAGGGCAGGTATGTGCCGGCGACCAATCCGTCCGCCACTCCAGGATATGTGTATCAGAGCGGCACCGGCGCCGCCACCTGCAGTCCGGGTGTGAGCGTGCCCAACAGCAATTATCTTATGAACCGCGCGCGGCACACCTGCCACGGGTCATGCACGTATTGTAATAAAGGCACATATACGAACAGTTCCTACCATTGATACATCCCCATAAGATCGACAGCTAAGACTTAAACCCGAACCCCTGTTCCTCCCCCCTCCCAAAAGAAAGCGAGGACAGAATTATGATCCGAATTATATGGAAAGACGTCAAAAACATGGTAAGACGGCCGCTGGTATTTCTGCTGTTGTTTGTGGGACTTGTGGTCGGCAGTTTTTCTTTGGTTGTGTATTATGTATCCAGTTCGCAGGAACTCAAGGCGAGCCGGATGGCGGCCGGCGTGGATACTGTGGTGGAAGCCCCTGCTGGTTCCGGCGATATTTTCGAAATGGAGAGATTGCTTGATTGGTTCCGGGAGGGGACTTTGCCAGAGATTCGCTATGCGTCGGCCATATCGTATGAATATGAAGACTACGACGTGGTAGGGATTTACTGCAATACAGAAGAGGGAGCAGGCGCAGCCGATGAAGGCAGTTTTTTGAACGCGTCCATGATGGGGCTGAACAAGGCGGTCGTGTCCGCGGATATATTTGAGGACCGCGAGGCAGAGCTCGGCGAGCAGATCAAAATCAAGGGGCAGCCCTATGAGATCGTGGGGCTGGTGGCGGCGCACGGCGGCTATATGCCGGAGCTTTACGACGCGCGCAGGCTGAAGATGGGGACGGAAGACGTGGCCGGCGTGGAGCTGGACCGGACATGGCAGGCCGAGCTTCAGGACCGCCCTGACAAGGCCGTAATCATTCCGCTGGACACTTTTGATCAGTTGGGATTGACAAGCAGCTATTACCACATAACCTTCAAAGAGGAACTGACGGCCGCCCAGCGCAGGGAGCTGGAGAATCTCATGGTGGAAAAGGTGGGGGTGTCGGCGTGTACCGACATGACCCAGTTCATTCAGATTAACCGGATAAATCACCTGAGCAAGGTACTGATATATTTCGTGGCGATCGCCGCGGGGATTATCAATATCGTCTCGCTGTTCGCCTTTTTCTTAAAAGAGAACCGGAAACAGTACGTCGCCTACCGGGTAATGGGCGCGACAGGCGGGCAGATTGGGGCCATTATCGTCACGGAGCTTGCCATATATACGTTTATGGCATTCTGTATCGGATGTGCGGGCGCGGTGCCGTTTATAGAGTATTCGGGTTTTGTGGGCGTGCACATGCCCTACGGATTTTTTGATTTTCTGTTTCTCTACCTTGCGCTGCTGGGCGTGGAAGTGCTGATCTGTATGGGGCAGATACGGATACTCACAGGGCAGACGATGACGCGGCTGCGCGGCGGCGCCGAAGAGCGGGAACGGCCGGCGCGAAAAGCGGGGGACGAACGCGTTGGCAGGATGAAGTTTGTATACCTGCTCACGTTCCGGTATAACCGGAAGAATATAGTGCGAACGGTCTCGATTGCATTTCTCACGCTGGTGACGGCGTTTTCTCTGGCCTATGCGATGACCTATGTGTTCGTGTCGGGACGGTATACGCGCTACGGAGCGAAGGCGTTTCCCGACGACGTACTGGAGCTTATGTATTATAATAATGAATTTTATGCAGCGCAGACAGACTGGGTTCGGCAGACCGGCAAGAGCTATTTGGCCGCGCCCGGACTGCGCGAACTGGAGGAGACGTTCCAGGCGCTGGACGGCGTAAAGGGGATTGGCCGGGCCACCACTTTCAATACCTTTTTTTACGGGGAGCGGCTGTTTTTTGCCAATCAGGTGAACGGAGTATTTGCGGAGAACGCGCCGGTACTGCTGAAGAAAGGGAGCTGGGAACCGCTTGCGGAATATGACCCATCAGACGAAAACGGGGTTATTCCGGTAATCATCCCGCCCTATCTGGAAAAGGAGTTTCCGCTGCACACACGGTTTTCCATGGAGTACCGCTTTGTAGTAGGGCAAGAGGACGGTGGGGACGGGTCAGGAACCTACACAACTATTACCGACAATCATATGCGGGAGTTTGAAGTTGTAGGCGTGATCGACGACGCGTCCTTTACCATAACAACAAGCGATCAGATAGACGATCAGGTGCTGTTTGTGACGGATCATCTGGAAGAGCTGTACGACGACACGCTGCTGGAAAAGGAGGGGAAATGGCCGACGCCCATGTATATGCCGGAAGTCCTGCATAATGGAGAGCACGACGCGGTGAATATGTGGCTTCCCAGCTATTACCTGTTTCCGGAAACGGATGGGAAAGCGAATATGGGCGCATGGAATGAGGCGGTAAGGGAGTATGGCGAATGGGAGAGTTTTAACGAGTGTATTGCTGTTTATGTGGAAAACTTCCAGGCCGCGGGCGGGAATATCTATTTCATGCACGCAGCGGTGGCGAGCGCGCTGCTGATCCTGGGAGTAGGGGGATACAGCATCATGCTGT
>USJY01000221.1 GCA_900555065.1 uncultured Eubacteriales bacterium | reverse complement strand
GGCCTTATCCTTCATCCCTTTTTCTCAACTGTCCAACATGTATTGTACCCCTACAGTCGCGGCTACGCACGTTTTTTCGCGCCGGTTGACGCGGAAAACGCACTGTGCTATAATAGTAAAATCCTAAATATCGCTTTTTGCAGAATCAGGGCGGGGATTGCCGAATCCTCCCGTTTTTTTGCGTATAAAGCGGCAAGTCCGGCTGAAATATGGTCCGTTGGCCCCTCCGCTGTTATGAATCAGGCGATTTTTGCCAATACTATCGGCAGGGAGCCGGCCGTCCGCACGTTTCGCCGGCGCGCATAAAGGAGCAGATTATGAAACAGATACCGTTTTCTCCGCCCGATATTACCGAGGCGGAAATAGAGGCCGTCACGCAGGCGCTGCGCAGCGGCTGGATTACGACGGGCCCGCAGACAAAGCGGTTCGAACAGCGGATCCGGGACTATACCGGCGCGGCCGGCGCCGCCTGTTTAAATTCGGCGACCGCGGCGCTGGAGCTTACCTTGCGCCTGCTCGGCGTGGGTCCGGGCGACGAGGTGATTACGAGCGCATATACCTATACCGCGTCTGCTTCCGTCATTGCGCATGTCGGCGCGAAGATCGTCTTTGCGGACGTTGCGCCCGGCAGTCTGGAAATGGACTATGATAAGCTGGACGGATATATCAACGAACGCACCAAGGCGATCATACCCGTCGACGTGGGCGGCAGGATGTGCGATTATGACCGGATTTACGACGTGGTGCGCAGCGCGTCCGCCCGCTTCCGTCCTGCAAACGATCTGCAGGCGCTCTATGGCCGGCCGGTGGTGCTGGCCGATGCGGCGCACAGCTTCGGCGCGTCGCGGCGGGGCCGCCGCAGCGGAGATGCGGCCGATTTTACCTGCTTCAGCTTCCACGCGGTGAAGAACCTCACCACTGCCGAAGGCGGCGCCGTGGTCTGGCGGGATGCGCCGGGATTGGACAGCGATTACATTTACCGCGAGCTTATGCTTTTGTCCCTGCACGGGCAGAGCAAGGACGCGCTTGCCAAGACAAAACTTGGCCAGTGGGAGTACGACATTGTCTACCCCGCCTATAAATGCAATATGCCGGATACCCTCGCGGCCCTTGGCAATGCGCAGCTCGACCGCTACGGCGGTATACTGGCGCGCCGCCGCGAGATGGTCGGCCGTTACGACGCGGGCCTGAAACCGCTCGGCCTGTGGATCCTGTCCCACTACGGGACCGACTATGCCTCCAGCGGCCATCTGTACATCCTGCGCGTACCGGGCTATCGTGTTGAACAGCGCAACGAAGCCATTGTCCGCTTGGCGGAACAGGGCGTCGCCGCGAACGTGCACTACAAGCCTCTGCCCATGATGACGGCGTATAAGCGTATGGGGTTCGATATCGCGGACTATCCCAACGCTTACGCGATGTATGAAAATGAGATCACCCTGCCGCTGCACGGCAGGCTAACCGATGCGGATATAGACTACGTGGTCGCAGCGCTTGCGCGTGCGCTCCGCGATGTGAAAAGGGGATAGAGAGCGTTGCTCAGACGATGGGACAGGCTCCCGCAGCAAATGCAGACGGAGTCTGTGCGGCGGTATTACGAGCCGCTCAAACGAAAATGGGCGTCCCTGCTGCTGAAAAAGGGCTTTGACGTGGTCGCCTCCCTTTTGGGGCTGATTCTGCTTTCGCCTGTGTTCGCAGTGCTCGCCGTCTGGATCAAAGCGGACTCGCGCGGGCCGGTGCTGTTTCGGCAGACGCGGGTCACGCGCTACGGCCGCGCTTTCCGCATTTATAAATTCCGCACCATGGTCGCCGACGCGGAGTCGAAAGGTTCGCAGGTGACGGTGCAGGGCGACAGCCGGATCACAAGAGTCGGCGCAAAACTGCGCGGCTGCCGGCTCGACGAGCTGCCGCAGCTCATCAATATTCTCAAGGGCGATATGAGCTTTGTCGGCGTGCGTCCTGAAGTACCGCGGTATGTGGAGCAGTATACGGACGAGATGTACGCCACCCTGCTCCTGCCCGCGGGCGTGACTTCGCAGGCGAGCATACTCTATCGGGATGAACAGCGCCTGCTTGACGGCGCGGCCGACCCGGACAGGACCTATGTGGAAGAAGTCCTGCCGCAGAAGATGGCGTACAACCTGCGTGAGCTTGCGTCGTTCAGCTTCTGGCAGGATATCCGCACGATGTTCCGGACCCTGGCCGCCGTGCTGGGCGAGTCTGACGCCGCGCCGCCGGAGAATGGGGGCGCGTAGGCGATGCCGGAGAACTATGACAGAGCTATGCGTGAGACGCTCGCGCGCCTTGCGCAGTCGGGGGAGCGGCCGCGCCTGCTGCTGCACGCCTGCTGCGCGCCCTGCAGCACCGCGGTTCTGGAAAGGCTTATGCCCCACTTTGCGCTCACGCTATACTTTTACAATCCGAATATCCTCCCCTGGTCCGAATACGAAAAGCGGCTTTCCGAATTAAAGAAGCTTTTGGCATTCCCGGAATTTTCTTCCGTCGGCCTGTTGGTTCCAGGCCGGGATGAACCGGCGTTTGAGGATATATCTCGCGGCGCGCAGCAGGAGCCGGAGGGCGGCGCGCGCTGCCGCGCCTGCTATGCGCTGCGTTTGGGACGGACGGCGCGGACGGCGGCTGAACTGGGATTCCCGTACTTTACGACCACTCTTTCCGTCAGCCCGCACAAAAACAGCGCCTGGCTCAATGAAATCGGTCTGGACCTGTCCGCGCCGGGCGGGCCCGTCTTTCTGCCGTCCGACTTCAAGAAAAAAAACGGCTACGCCCGTTCGATCGAGCTGTCGAAAAAGTACGGCCTGTACCGGCAGCGGTACTGCGGCTGTACGCCGGTTTGAATGGAATAATCCTTGCCAATGCGAAAAAACGCAAAATATGTTTGCAAGCTTTCGCAGTTGTGATATAATATCGAATCGGCAATACGGCCCGCTGGAAAACGCGGCTCTGCGTGGCCTTACCCCCCTGCGGCGTTCGTTGGACAAACCGCGCCGAGAAGGAGAGAATA
>USJY01000220.1 GCA_900555065.1 uncultured Eubacteriales bacterium | reverse complement strand
TCGGACTCCGAATCCGTCCCGGTGATGGGACCGATCTCCCGCCCTTATGACGGCGTGATCCCCGATGCGCTCCAGGCCCTGTTCGACAAAACTCTGCTTGAGATTTTCCCGGACGCGCCCGAACCCAGCCATATGGAAGGCGGCAGCGCGTGGTATCTGTATGACGAGAGCAACAACACCTATCTGCTGTTCAGCCCGTTCGGGGAACCGGATGAGAACTATCTGCAGGGGATCGCGGGCAATATCGGCATGCTGATGGAGGGCAGGGACAAAGTCTCCGTCGCCGATCTGAAAGCCGCCTATGGGGATCGGTTCACGGTGGAAGCGGATATGATGAACGACGGCTGGGTCGGCATTTTGAAGGCGGACGGGCTGGTCGTGTTCTTTGAAGGGCTTGTCAGCAACAGCGACGACAACATTACCCTGTTCCGAATGCGGATTGACGACAGCTTATATGGTTAAACTACTACAGGCGGGAGTTCGACTCCCGCCTGTTTCTGCACGTCGTCGCGGACTGCGTATCGTTCGCGACGGCGTTTTTTTATTTCAAAACAAACGCCGTCTCTCATTCACTCCGTCGCGCCTCCGATTCCCCCGCAAAAGCCGCCGGCTTTGCGGGGGGATACAAGCCCCCTCTCGCGCATGCTGTGGCAGCGCCTCACCAAATCGAACCCGTCCAGCGCCGGGCTGCAATCCGGGATTTTGGGAGTGCGGAAATTCTCCTGTATGCCCCGCAATGCCACGGCCCGCGCCCGCATCCCGCCTGCGCCGTCTGTCCGAAAACCGCGCCCGAGCTTGTCTGCCGTCCCGCCGGCGAAGGCCGGCCGCCTGCGCCTTTGCCCTGGACGTATACGGCCGTACGCCCGCGCCGAAGAAATTTCAGCGTCTTTGCGCAAACTGTCTTTCCCGTACTGCGGACAAAACGATAAGCGCGGCGTTCTGTGGCAATTGCTGGATACGGACATAAAATAGTAGTGGACAGATTGTCCCAATTTAAAATAGGAGAATGTGAAAATATGGGTATAACCAATTCAAATAAGCAGATCAGTTCTACTCAAATTGACTGCGATGGAACGTTGAAGGTAACGCTGGCGCTTACCGCCACGCCGGATATTGTCTCGAACCCTACCGATATCGTACTGGTTTTGGATCGTTCCGGGAGCATGACGGGCGCGCCGCTTGTAAATATGAAGGCGGGCGCAAAGACATTCATTGATATTATAGACGAGTCCACCGATAGTTCGCAGGATGGAAATATAGGCTCTGGAAGCCGCATCGGCATTGTCAGCTTTGCGAGCAATGCGAGCGTAGACGCACAGCTTATCACCTCAGTAGCAACGCTCAAGGCGGCGGTAGACGGCATTTCCGCCGGCGGACTGACCAACCATGCAGACGCCTTTACCAAAGCGGTGCAGCTGTTTGACCCGACGTCGTCAAACGCCAGGGTAATCGTTATGTTTACCGATGGGAAAACGACAGTGGGCGCGCCTCCTACGCCTATCGCAGAGGCGGCCAAAGCTTCGGGTATAATCATTTACTGCATTGGCTTGATCGGCTCTGACGGCATAGACGTCAACGTCCTGAACGACTGGGCCACCGATCCGGTTGCATCCCACGTCGTGGTTACGCCGGACGACGCGGAACTCGAGCAGATTTTCGCAGATCTTGCGGCGAATATTTCCAAGACGGGAGCCACAAATATTGTGGTGGATGAGATCGTCAATTCAGACTTTGTCATAACAAACATCATTCCCCCGGCAGTAGGAACCGCAATGTCGATAGACTCGCATACGCTGCAGTGGAAAATAGCGGAGCTGGGCGTATCCGGAAACGAAGGCGCCACGCTGGAATTCTTTATCCAGCACACTGCGCAGACGTCCGGCACAAAGAAGGTAAACGAATCGATCACCTATTCGGATACGGAAGGGAACGTCGTTGTCTTCCCGGATCCGACCGTTACGGTGGACTGCGGCATCGTCGTGAACCCGGAAGAATGCCCCGTACCGGTGAATTTTTCTGTCGAAGGCTGCCAGGATTCGCTCGTCGTCGATCTGGGCGATACCTTCCTGGAATCCCTTGGGCGCATTGTGCAGCTGGATGTGACGGTGAAAAACGTCTGCCCGAATAAACGCGTTGCCCTGGGCGTCGTCCTGACGGAAGTCGATTCCAACGGTATGGAATACCAGCGCGGCATGAAGGCGATCACCATTCCCGCGCACAATTTCCCGACCTGCCGGGACATTCTCGTCAAGTGCATTAAGTTTGTGCTCCCGGAGGACCTGTCCGTATCCGGCGGCAGCACGACTTCCATGTGCGGTACGAGGAACCTGAAAGCCCGCTTTATCGCACACAATATAGATACCGATTACAGATGCTGTGAATCTGTTCTTACCATTTAGCAATCCCCTGTCCCAAAACCGCTTCTCAATGAGAAGCGGTACATAAAAAAGCTTTTACGCCTGCCTGTCAACAAGGGGGGGCATATCGCCAAACGGCGCGCTTGGCGTTCCAATGCGCCGTTTTTCTGTCCCACAGCGCTGCTTTCCTGCCGGGCCGGTGGAAAACCCGTGCGCCTGCCTGCGCGATAGACGATCCCGCATCATCGCGCGGCCATGGAGACGTCGCGCGGCATACAACGTGCGCGCCCTTGCAAAACAAGCGAAAAATACCATTGCGGCGCAGTCGGAAAGCGTGGGAAATATGCAGGTCATTCTGGACTGCTGCGGCAGTCTTGGCAATACGGAAGCGGACCTTTTCCCGTATCATCGGGACCTTGACCGTATCGTGCAGATGATGTTTTCCCAAATGCAGAACGCCGGCGCGGACAATCAATCAACGCTGATTTTATACGGGAAACGATCCCCCGCCACGAAGGGCGATCCGCATGTCGAGAAATGCGCTCCGCTTTTTCAGCTGTCCCAAACTCGTTCCGATATTGCAGTCGATTATTGCCCCGCAGGGAAAAGGCGGGCGCGAAAGGAAGCGGCTCATGCGCCGCCTATATAAAAATGAAGAAATGCCA
>USJY01000219.1 GCA_900555065.1 uncultured Eubacteriales bacterium | reverse complement strand
TTTTTTTTTTTTTTTTTTTTTTTTTGCCTGCGGCTTCAAAAAAGCCGTACGCCCGCGCTTTTGTTTTACCTTTTCCGCAGAAAGTCACGCTTCGTCGGAACAAGTTGCGCGCGTTCCAATTCTTTGGCATGATCGTATTAAGTAAAAAAGCCCGCCTTTTGCGTGGCGGGTTCTCTTTTTTATGATAACGGCAGAAACAATCTGCCTGGCGGTATGTCAAAATGTTCGGCCATCCGAAAGATGGCCTCCGAAGAAAGGTGCTTTGGCAGAATGTCCCTTTCCAGCATTTCCAGAGTCTTGACGTTAATCCCCATAATGTCTGCCATTTCTCTGGTCGAAAGCAGATGAACGCGGCGCAGCGTACGGATGTTCTCACAAAAGCAATAAAATCCTTCCATGGGCGTCATAGCGCGAACCTCCCCTGGGCCGAGTGCGTTGGCCGCGTTTTTAAGATTCAAAGCTTTATAACGTAAAAATATTTATTTTTTATGTGATTTTAAAACAAATATGTCCATTATAATAGACATGAAGTTGCAAATCGACTTATACAGATAAATTATAGCCTACATAATAACAATAGTCAAGTATTATGGAGGTGTAGAAAGTGATAGTCTTTGATAAGTTATGGCAAACAATGCAACAGCGAGGCGTATCGACATATAAACTTCGAAACACGTACGGTATGGATACCAATACGATCAAGCGCCTGCGTTTGAACCAGAATGTGACGACTGAGACACTGAACAAGTTATGCTGTATATTGAAATGTGACCTGGAGGACATTGCGCAGTATATAAAAGACGAAAAAGATGAACGGGGCAGATAAGGCCCTCCTCTAGTTTTAGCTGAATACGCCGGTTACTGCACGTATTGGATATAGTCGCCGTAGCCGGCTTCCTCCATTTTTGAAAGCGGAACAAACCGCAGCGCCGCGCTGTTAATGCAGTAGCGCAGCCCGCCGCGCGACGGCGGTCCATCGTTGAAGACATGCCCAAGGTGCGCGCCGCCCAACCGGCTTCGCACCTCAGTGCGGCGCATGAAATAGCTGCGATCCTCGCGTTCGTCCACAGCATCTTTTCGAATGGGACGCGTAAAGCTCGGCCAGCCGCAGCCCGCGTCGAATTTATCGCTGGATGCGAACAGCGGTTCTCCCGTCGTCACGTCCACATATATTCCCCGTTCATAGTGGTCGTGATATTCGTTTTGAAACGGCGGTTCTGTCGCGCTGTTCTGCGTCACGTCGAACTGCAGTGGCGTCAGTGTCCGGCGCAGTTCTTCACGGCTTTTTTTTACAGGTTTCATATCGCATCTCCTTTGCGCGCCGCATGTGCTGCGGCCCGATATGGCAGTATCCGTGCGGGTTTTTCTCCAGATATTTCTGGTGGTACGCTTCGGCGCGAACCATCCTGCGCGCCGGTTCGCATTCAACCTGGACCGGTCTTTCGTATTGCGCCTGCAGCCTGCGCAAAGACGTTTCGATCACCGGCCTGTCCGCGTCGGAAAGGTAGTATACGCCGGTGCGGTACTGGCTGCCGATGTCTCCGCCCTGCCTGTGAACGGACGTAGGGTCAATAACGGAGTAGAACAGTTCCAGAAGCTTTGGCAGCGGCAGTATTTCGTCGTCGAAACGCACGCGCACCGCCTCGGCGTAACCGGTATCCCCCCGGCATACGTCTTCGTATCGGGGCGTATCGGTATAGCCGTTCACATAGCTGCATTCTGTGGCCTGCACGCCCGGAAGAAGGGAGAGGAACATTTCCAGTCCCCAGAAACATCCGCCAGCCAAATAGATTTCATGCTGCATAAAATCGCTCCTCTCCGTCTTAGTATATCGGATTTTCGTTCCGTTATCATCTCTGTTTTTGCAATAATGATGGCGGCTGCCAAAATAGCGCTTTACAAGCGCGGCAGAAATCGGTATACTGCACTTAATAAAGCGATGGGAGGAATGTTTGTGACTTCCAGACAACGAGTTATGCGCGTTGCAAAACGCTGTAATACGGGTGCAAATCCATTCTGGACCGGGCATCCGAGCAGCGGGGCGCTCGAGCAGTATTATGCGTATTTGGGAATTGATAATACGGAGGCGCTGTTCAGGTATCTGGACGATGATTGCCGTTTTCTGCGCGCGGAGGGCTGTTACCGCGGTCCCGGCGGCCGGCCCATGTTTGATTTTACGGGCGGCAGGAAACGTGAATCGCTGTCCATGCCGGGTTGCTTCGCCGAGGCGACGCTCGACGACATACGCCGTTACCCCTGGCCCGATCCTGCTGATTTTGACTATACGGAACTTCTTCGTGAAATACGCGCGCACGGCGATAAGGCCGTGTTCTCCGGCAACCTCGGCACATTTTTTCATGATATGTGCGACTTTTTCGGTATGGAGGAATATTTTGTCCGGATGTATACCGATCCGCAGGTCGTCCATGCCGCTACCGACCGCCTTGTCGATTTTTATGTAGAGGCGAACGACCGGTTTTTCCGCGAGGCGGGCGACAGCTTTGATATATTTCTCATTGTAAACGACTTCGGCACCCAGCGCGACTTGTTTATGTCCCTCGAACAGTTCCGGACCTTTATCCTGCCCGGCTTTCGGCGGCTGATCGAGGTGGGGAAGAAGCATGGAAAGGTGATCATGCTTCACTCCTGCGGCTCGATCTACCGCGTCATACCGGATCTGATCGACGCAGGGGTTGATATCCTGCATCCCATTCAGGCCATGGCGGCGCATATGGACGCCGAAACCCTTGCGCGAGAATTCGGGCGTGATCTGGCCTTTTGCGGCGGAGTGGATACGCAGGACAAGCTCGTCAACTGGTCGCCGGAACAGATCCGGGAGGAAGTGCTGCGCCTGCGCGATGTGTTCGGCGGGAACCTGATCGTAAGCGCAAGCCATGAGGAGATTTTGCCGAATATCCCCATAGAGAACATGATCGCCATGGCCCGCGCGGCCAAGGAATAGAAAAAACGCCGCCCTGTAGGTTTGTCAAACATATTGGACAGTAAATTCTGAGGGAGAAAGCCATCCCA
>USJY01000218.1 GCA_900555065.1 uncultured Eubacteriales bacterium | reverse complement strand
GAAGCGATCCCCGATGCGCCCGCGCCCGCCGCTGAAGCCGCTGAAGCCGCTGAAGCTCCGGCTCCCGCCGCAGCTCCTGCGCCTGCCGCCCCGGTTGATACAAGCAATATCAACGCGAGCGTAGTCATCATGCCCAAGCAGGGCCTGCAGATGACGGAAGGCACTATTATCAAATGGCTGAAAAAGGAAGGCGAAGAGGTCAAAGAGGGCGAGCCCCTGTTTGAGATGGAAACCGACAAGCTCACCATCACGATGGACGCCACCGCCTCCGGCACGCTTTTAAAGATTGTGCGCGGTGAAGGCGAGGTCGTGCCCATCACCGAGACCATTGCCATCATCGGCGAGCCTGGCACCGATATTACGCCTCTGCTCCCGCAGGCTGCGGCTCCTGCTGCGCCCGCGGCGCAGGAACCCGCTGCGGCTCCTGCTGCACAGGCTGCGCCTGCAGCGGCTCCGGCCGTGCACCGCGCGCCGGGCGAACGTGTTTTTGCAACGCCGCGTGCGCGTATGCGCGCTGAAGAGCGCGGCATTCCCATTGAAGCCGTTGCCGGCACCGGTCCGGACGGGCTGATCATTGAGCGCGACGTCCTCAGCGCCGACGTGAACGTGATCAAGGCGACGCCGGTCGCCAGAAAAATTGCCGAACTTGAAGGCGTTGACCTTGCCGGCGTATCTGGTACCGGCGTGAACGGCAAGATTATGAAGGGCGATGTTTTGGCGGCGATTACAGCGCCGGGTACGCCCGAAGTCGTGTACGAGCAGGCGGAGACCGTCGTCCCGTTTGCCGGCATGCGCAAGGCGATTGCGAACAACATGTCCAGAAGCCTTACCGAGATGGCCCAGGCCAATCACCGCATGAAGGTGGATATGACCGAGTCCGTCCGGTTCCGCAACAAGCTCAAGGAAGCCGATATCAAAGTTTCTTTCACCGATATTCTCGTCAAGGCGGTAGCCGCCGCCCTGATCCAGTTCCCGAACGTCAATGCGACGCTGGACGGCCAGAATATCATCATGAAGCACTATGTGAACCTTGGTATCGCCGTTGCGCTTGAGAATGGACTGATTGTACCGAACATCAAGAACGCGCACCTTTTGTCCGTCACACAGATTCATGAGCAGGTCGCTTCTCTTGCGGCGAAGGCCAAGGACGGCAAGCTCACGCGTGACGAATATGCGAACGGCACCTTTACCATTACGAACCTCGGCATGTATGATGTCGACGAGTTCACCGCCGTCATCAACCCGCCGGAAGCCGCGATCCTCGCCGTAGGCAAGATCGCCGATACGCCGGTCGCGGTAGACGGTAAGGTGGAGATCCGTCCGATCATGACCCTGTCGCTCACATACGACCACAGGATCATTGACGGCGCGCCGGCCGCACAGTTCCTGCAGTACGTGAAGAAGCTGCTGCAGAACCCGTATCTGATGCTGTAATCAAAGAGATTGAGACGGGCGTGTAGCAGAAGTTACACGCCCGTGCTTAAAAAGGAGAGAATCGCATGGCTAATCAATATGAAGTCGCAGTCCTGGGCGGCGGCCCCGGCGGCTATGTCGCTGCGATCGCCAGCGCGCAGCTCGGGCTCAAGACGGTCCTGATCGAGAAGGACGCCGTGGGCGGCACCTGTCTGAACCGCGGTTGTATCCCCACCAAATCCCTGCTGCATTCTGCCGAGCTCTATCAAAATGCGAAAGAGGGCGCCGAGTTTGGTATCTTTGCGGATAATGTGACCTTTGACTACGGCAAGGTCGCCGCGCGCAAAGACTTTGTCGTCAACCGTAATGTTCGCGGCATCGAAGGCCTGCTCCGCGGCAACAAAGTAACCCTTGTCCGCGGCACCGGCGTATTCAAGAACGCGAACACGATAGAGGTAACGGGCGCCGAGCCGCAGACGGTCACCTTCGATAAGGCGATCATCGCAACCGGCTCGTTTCCTGCGAAAATCCCCATCCCCGGCGTGGATCTGCCCGGCGTGATGGACAGCGACGGCTTTTTGGCCCTGACCGAAATGCCGAAATCCGCCGTCATTATAGGCGGCGGCGTCATCGGTATTGAGTTCGCCTCCATTATGAACGCTTTTGGTTGCGACGTTTCCATCGTAGAGATGATGCCTGAGATCCTGCCCGGTATGGATAAGGATATCACTTCCGCAATGCGCAGCATACTGGAAAAGAAAGGCGTCCGCTTCCATCTTGGCGCGCGTGTAAACGGGATAGAGCAGAAGGACGGCCGTCTGGCCGCAACCTTTACACAGGACGACAAGACCCTGACCGAAAACGGCGAAATCGTCATTCTCTCAACGGGCCGTCGTCCGGTTAGCAAAGATGTGGGATTTGAAGCGCTTGGCCTGAAGATGGAGCGCGGCTTTGTCGTTGTAGACGACTACTGCCGTACCAATGTCCCGAATATCTACGCCATCGGCGACGTAAACGGCAAAATCATGCTCGCACATGCGGCGTCTGCCCAGGGCATGGCCGCGGCGCAGAACTGTAAAGGCGACAAGCTTGTCAAGGCTGATTTTGATCTTGTTCCCTCCTGCGTCTATACAACGCCTGAAATCGCGAGCGTCGGTATGGATGAGGAAAAGGCGCGCGCAGCCGGCTATAAGGTAAAAGTCGGCCGCTTTGACGCTGTTCGTAACGGCAAATCCCTCGTCATGGGCGAACAGAACGGTTTTGTGAAGATTGTAACGGATGAAATCACCGGTGAAATCCTCGGCATGCAGCTGTTCACGGCGCATGCGACCGATATGATCGGCGAGGGTGTCGTCGCCATGAAGCTGGAGAGCACGGTGGAGGAGATCGCGAACGCGATTCATCCGCACCCGACTGTCAACGAGATGATTATGGAGGCGGCGCATATGGTTCTGGGCCATTGCGCGCACAGTATTAAACGTTAAGCGCCTGGAAAGGAGCAAATTATGGATTTTGAATTGGGTTTCAGCAAAGGTACCGTCAATTTCCAGGTGGATGACGACAACCTGCTGATGGTGATGAATCCCAACCCGGTCGACGTTGAGGTCGGCGGCCGGGCCGAGGTCGCGCGTTC
>USJY01000217.1 GCA_900555065.1 uncultured Eubacteriales bacterium | reverse complement strand
GCCGAAAGGGGCGAGCGCGCCGGGCGATGGGCGGCATGGAGCGCGGCGGCGGGGCTTGCGCGCGTTACTGCACGCCGCGGTAAAACAGGCCGCGCGTATAGGGGAAATCCGGCGCCGACCCCGCCTGGAACGCGGCGAGGATACGGTCGCACAGGGCGGGCGGTTCCACCGTAAAGGACAGCGTATAGTATTCCAGGCCGCGAAGCTGGTCCAGCCGGTCGCCCATATAGACCGGCAGCGCGTTGTACAGCCGTGAATACTGCCTGCCCTCGCAGCGGAGGGGAAAGTCCACGCCTTTGCGGTCGCGAATCGCCGTTTCACCCGTGCAGTCGCCGCAGCCGGACGCGCCCCGCATGGGACAGGCGCGAAAGCTCATGAGCGGCAAGTGCCCGTATGCGGTCACGCCGCGCGGGACGACGGGCGCGACGGCGCGCGCCTGCGCAAGGGTCAGCTCGACAGACAGATCGGCCTCCACAATACCCAGAGAACGGTATGCATCCAAACTGCGCGTATTCGTGATATTCAGACCGGACCCGCCGGAGACGGCCATTCCCGCCTGCTGTGCGAGCAGGATACTGCCGATGCCGCCGGTGTGGGCGCGGGTCAGCCCGGCAGCGCGCAGGCGGCGCAGCTGCTCCGCAACGGGCCGGGGATCTCCGAATATCAAGTCGGGCACGCGGACGACGAGCTTGTCCCCAAGCGCGTGCAGCCATGCCGCATCCGCAGGCACTGCGCCGAGGGGAAGGAGAATCCTTTCGGCGGCGGCTTGCAGCGCAGGCGTGAGCTGGTCCAGTTTTGCGAGAGAGACGCGCAGTTTTGGCCGCCTGTTCGGATCGGATAAAGGGTAATCGGCCGGCGGCAGCGGACGGCAGGCGCGGGCGGGCGGCCGGGCGCGCAGGGCCGTCAGCGCTTCCAGCGCCTGTACGCGCAGCCGGTTGAGAGCGGACACTGGCAGGAACAGGCCGTCGTCAATACGCGTGTCGAGCCGGTCCAGGAAAAAGGGCGTGTCGCCGCACTTTTGCAGGCTCTGCGCAACATACGGACGGTCCATCGCGCGGCTCTGTGCATGTTCGGGAACCGGGCCCTGTACGCGGACGCTGTGCGCGCCGTCGTTCGCTTCCAGCGAACAGGGAACGCCATCCGTAGCAGTAAAGCGCATGACAAGTCCAACGCGCGGACGCTCCCTGCGGTACAGCTCCGCAAGTTCACCCAGCACGGGTTTTGCGCTGAGCACGTCCTCTTTTGTGCGGTAGCCGAACATGTCCGGCGTGCGCTTCGCCGCGTAGTAGCCGTCCGTAAACCCGCTTCGGGAGAAGACGGCGCGCAGCGCGTTCATGTCCGGCGCGCAGCCTGCCAGCGCTGTGCGGCAGGCGTGCACGGCGGCCGCCACATATTCCGGCCGCTTCATTCGCCCTTCAATTTTCAGCGAGCGAACGCCGAGGGCCGGCAGTTCTCCAATGTGCGGGATGAGCGAGAGGTCCTTGAGCGACAGCGCATGTTCGCGCCCGCCTGCGACGTACGCGAGCCGGCAGGGCTGGGCGCACAGGCCCCGGTTTCCGCTGCGCCCGCCGAGCATGGCCGACATCAGGCACTGGCCGGATACGCTCATGCACAGCGCACCGTGCACGAACAGTTCGAGCTCCAGCGGGCTCTGCTCGTGTATTTGCGCAATTTCGGCGGCAGACAGCTCGCGCGCCAGTATCACGCGCGCGAAGCCGAGCCGTTCGAGCATCTGCACGCCGGCGGCGTTATGCACGCTCATCTGCGTGGATGCGTGCAGGGGCAGTTCAGGACAGATTTGCCGCGCAAGAGCCGCGGCGGCGAGGTCCTGTACAATCAGCGCGTCGGCGCCGCCGTTAGCAATCTGCCGGATCAGCGCCGCCGCGGCGTCCAGCTCGCTGTCCAGCAGCAGGATATTGAGGGCTACATACACCCGAACGCCGCGCGCGCGGCAGTAGCCGACAACCTCCGGCAGGGATTGGGCGGTGAAGTTCGCCGCCGCCCGCCGCGCATTGAAGCTGTCCAGACCCAGGTATACCGCGTCCGCACCCGCACGCACGGCGGCGGTAAGCTGTTCCGGCCCGCCGGCCGGCGCGAGGATTTCCATGGACTGCACGCAAACGCCTCCTTTGCAGTTTGTGGGGCTTTGCCTTTACAGACATTATACCACAGCCTGTCCGGAATGAAAAGGGCGGCGTATATACAAAACGGCGTCTCGAATCCGAGACGCCGTGTTTCTATATTGATTATGAAAAGCAGGAAGTGTCAATCGCGAGCGCGCAGGTTTCCCGGATCCGGTACGCGTCAAAATACGCCTGCTCCAGCGGGATCCACTCGTGGATAAACCGGTCGAGCATCCCAGCGCTCTCCCGTGCGCGCAGCCGGTCCAGCTGCGCCTGCGGGCTGACTGCGAGGAAGACGGCCGCATCGTAGAGGGATTGCAGGCTGGGGTGCATACTGTAAGAGCCTTCGACTACCGTCAGCCGCGAGGGTACGACGCGCACGGGCGGGCTGAGCCGCTGCGCGCCGCAATCGTAACGCCGGTAGGCGAAGGGCGCGCCGGTCCTGAGACGTGCGCCCACTTCCGACAGAAAGCGTTCGTGGTCCACGTTTGCGCCGGGGGTCTGAAACCGCTCCGGCGTGCGCTGGGACGGGCGCAGGAAAAAATCGTCCATATGGAACACATTGCAGCCGTATACGCTTTGAAGCATAGCGGCAAGGCTGCTTTTGCCGGCGCAGCAGTTGCCGTCCACAGCCAGCACGACCGGGCCTGTCCGGCGCTCCAGCAGACTGTCCGCCAGCGCAAATGCGGCCAGGAAATTGCAGAAGCCGCGCGCCACGACACGATACGCGGGCCGGTATGCGGCGCGGTACTGCGCGCTGTGGCCTGCGGCGGGATACCCTGTCCGCTCCTGCTTTTCCAGATACTCGTCCAACTCTGCCGCGGAAAAGCCCGCTTCGCCGCGTGCGGCTGCCGCGCGGATGATACGGAGTTTCGCTTCCAGGCCGCGGCGCGCGCCGCGTGTGCGACCGGCGGTCAGTATAAAAAGCCGGTTCAGGGTTGCGGCGCG
>USJY01000216.1 GCA_900555065.1 uncultured Eubacteriales bacterium | reverse complement strand
TTATAGTCAAAAAATCCCAACGGCTGGTGCTGAAGGACCCTTTGATCGAATACGAATTGCCGTGCCTCGATATATTTTTTGGAGCGCGGGTGGCAGGAATATACGACCGGCATATCGTAGGCCTGCGCCATTGCGTTCACGGCCTGCATCAACGACACGAAATTGTTCTCTATATCGATGTTTTCTTCCCGATGGGCCGAAAGCAGGATATAGCGCCGCGGCTCCAGCCCCATCTGTCCGAGAATGCTGCTGTTTTCAATCTTTTCGCTGTGTGTGGAAAGTACCTCCGCCATCGGAGATCCCACTACAAATGTAAATTCCGGCCTCGCACCGGTGTCCAATATATAGCGCCTGGCCTGCTCCGAATAGCACAGATTCACGTCGCTCGTCACATCGACGATGCGGCGGATGACCTCCTCCGGCAGGTTTTCATCTTTGCACCGGTTGCCCGCCTCCATATGGAAGACGGGAATTTTCAGGCGCTTCGCAGAGAGCACGCAGAGGCAGGAATTGGTATCTCCCAGTACGATTACGGCCTCCGGCTTTTCACGGCACATGATTTCATAGGATTTTGCAAGCACGTTTCCCATGGTCTGGCCGACGTTCTCCCCTACGACGCCCAAATAAAAATCCGGCTCCCGCAGGCCCAAGTCCTCGAAAAAAATCTGATTGAGCGTGTAATCGTAGTTCTGGCCGGTATGTACGAGCATATGCTCGAAATATTGTTCGCATTTTTTGATGATCGACGACATTTTTATGATCTCCGGCCGCGTCCCTACGACCGTCATCAGCTTTAACCTGTCCATACGCAATTCCTTCCTAAGCGGTAATGCGGATACAAATCGGCGTGTGCTTTCATCCATTCCGCCAGTTCTTTCACCATTGTTTCATAATCCGAAACCAATTCACCAAATTCGAAGCGCGTCCGGATCAGGGTTTTATCTGCTGCAAAGCCGTCATCGGGCCGTATTTCCACGGCGTCGTTCCGCAGGTATCTGTTGAAAAGCCCCAACAGCCCGTATTTGCTGATATGCCGGTTCGGAACCATATTATACAGGCCGTGTGCGCGCTGCGCCGCCGCTTTTTCCATGATTTTCGCAAGCTGCAACGTCGTCATCCCCGTCCACAGCGCTCTCGTATAGCCGTTGATCGGACCTTCCTGCTTCATGAACCAGTTCAGCAGCCCGATTCCGTCCGGATTCATATCGGGCCCGACGATCGAATTGCGCAACGTGATGTTTTTTTCGTCCTCGAGTTCGCCCAACGCCTTCGTACGGTCATAGAACGTCTCTCCGTCGCGCGGGGCCTCCTCCACATAATTTCCGCTTTTTCCAGAAAAAACGCAATCCGTGCTCATGTGGATCACTTGTGTTTTGCGTTCTTTCGTCGCCGCAGCAAGAAAATGCGGCAGATAGGAATTTAAAAATACGGCAGAATCCTTATTTCGCTCCGCAGCTTGGTTGAGGATTCCAATACAATTGATCACCGCATCGTATTCTTCCCGAAAAATAAGGCCGCGCAACAAATTTAAATTCGTGGCGTCGCCGGTCACACATTCTACAAACGGAACCGGTCTGCGGTCGAAGCCAAGGACCGCGTGCCCCTGCTCCTTCAAATACAGCGCGATCGTATGACCGGCCATGCCGGAAGCGCCTAAGATCAGAAATTTCATTATGGTTCCTTTCTGCTTTTTGATTTTCCCGACTTTATACATTTCGGACGGAAACCCGAAGCAGATCGCCCTGCAATTTTCCCAGGATATACAGGCATTGCTTTCAGTATGTACATTCTATTTCAACAGTGATCCCCGTGATGACCGCGTTCACATCGGCCGCCGCCTTTTAAAGGCCGCAAGCTCTTCTCGGATATAGCGGAGCGACAGCAGTTTTTCTTTTACTTCATCGGCGTGCAGCAGCTCCGTATTGTTGGAATTGAATTCCGTCAGATGGTTTCTTTCCCGGTCGCCGTGGATAAAATACTGATCGTAGTTCAGGTCGCGCTTGTCGCAGGGGACACGGTAGAACCGGCCCAAATCGACCGCGTGCGCGCATTCCTCGTTGGTGAGCAGCGTCTCGTACATTTTTTCACCGTGGCGGATGCCGATCACCCGGATTTCCGCTTCGGGATCGAACAACTCCTTTACCGCCTGCGCGAGCGTGCCGATCGTGCAGGCCGGGGCCTTCTGGACGAGAATATCGCCGGAAACGCCCTGCTCGAACGCGAACAGCACGAGGTCGACCGCCTCCTCCAGCGTCATGACAAAGCGCGTCATATCCGCCTCGGTCACGGTGATCGGCTGCCCGGCCCGGAGCTGGTCGATCCACAGCGGAACCACCGATCCGCGCGAGCACAGCACGTTGCCGTAACGCGTACAGCAGATTTTGGTCTTTTCCGGCGCGACCGTGCGGGATTTCGCGACGATGACCTTCTCCATCATCGCCTTGCTCGTTCCCATCGCGTTGACTGGATACGCAGCCTTATCCGTGGAAAGGCAGATCACGCATTTTACGCCCGCGGCGATCGCCGCGTCGAGCACGTGCTCCGTACCGAGCACGTTGGTCTTGACCGCCTCCACGGGAAAGAATTCGCAGGAAGGGACCTGTTTGAGCGCCGCGGCGTGGAAGACGTAGTCCACCCCGTGCATCGCATTGGCAACCGATGCAGGATCGCGCACGTCCCCGATAAAAAACTTGATCTTTTCCGCCGCCTGCGGCAGCTTCGCCTGGAATTCATGGCGCATGTCGTCCTGCTTTTTTTCATCGCGCGAGAAGACGCGGATCTCACCGATGTCCGTCTGCAAAAAGCGGTTCAGCACCGCGTTACCGAAGGAGCCTGTCCCTCCGGTAATCAGAAGCGTCTTTTCTCTAAACAATTCCATACCGATTCACATACCTTTCAGCAACCGCGAGGCTACGCAGTTAAAGAATACCCTCCGTAATAACGCGCACCTTGAATTTTATTTCCATTTGAAGCCCGAACCTTCAAATATCGTGATTCAGTTTTTCTTTTATTTGCGTTGTGGAGATACCTTTCGTGTATGGCAAATACTCTATGTGAACGCCGTATTCAGAAAACTGCCGTTCCGTATTTAGATATCG
>USJY01000215.1 GCA_900555065.1 uncultured Eubacteriales bacterium | reverse complement strand
AGGCCGTGCCGTTGCCGATGGCAAGATGGCGCACATTGTCCTTTTTGATGAGCTGAGAAAGCTTCGCGATCGCGTCTTGCTTCTGTTTTTCGCCGAACGTCGGATAGACGACCGTGGTGTCGAGCACCTTGCCCGTCTCGTCCACGACGGCGACCTTGCGGCCCGCGTAGGACAGGGACCGGATCAGGTCCTTGAGCACCGTCGTCTTTCCGCCGCCGGGCGGGGACACGATCAGGCCTGACCTGAGCCCGCTGCGGTCGTATATGTAGGGCAGAATCCCATCCGCGCAGCCGACGATCTGACGCGCGATACGGATGTTGATGGAGGAAATTTCGCGCAGGCCCGTTACCGCGCCGTCCTGCACCACCGTCCGGCCGGCAAAACCGCAGCGGTGGCCGCCGGGGATGGTGACAAAACCCTCCTTGAGCTCCTGTTCATAGGCGTAGACCGAATTGCGGCACAGCTTATAAAAGGTATCCTGCAATTCGGCGCCCGTACAAATATACGCGCCGCCGGCATGTTCCGTCAGCTCCCCGCGTACAGATAGAAAGAGGCTGTCGCAGCCGAATACCACCGACAGCGGCCGGCCCGTCCGCAGCCGAAGCTCGGTGATCTCCCGCCGGCGGAACTCCGGAATATTGGAGACGAGATCGGCCAGGCCCTCTTCCAGAAACCGTAAAACCTGTGAAAATGCGCTTGCGTTATCCATAGGGTTGTCCTCCCTTTGTTACAGGATATTTGCGCAGCGCCGCATTTAGAACAGAGAAAGCAAAAAACGCCGTCCACATATTTTTCGTTTCCCTGCATATTTTCGCCGGGCCTGCAATAGTATTTACCGACAAAAGGATTGGGGGAGTAGTTTCAATGGATACAAGCAGACTTTACAGCGATATAAGCAAAAGAACCCAGGGCGACATCTACATCGGCGTCGTCGGCCCGGTGCGCTCCGGAAAATCCACCTTTATTAAAAAGTTCATGGAGACGCTGGTGATTCCCAATATCCAAAACGAATTCCAGCGTGAACGGGCCGTGGATGAGCTGCCCCAGAGCGCGGCGGGCAGGACCATTATGACCGCAGAGCCCAAGTTCATTCCGGATGAGGCGGTGCGCGTCGATCTTTCCGACAACGCGTCCTTCCGCGTTAAGATGATCGACTGTGTCGGCTATATCGTGCCGAGCGCGCTCGGGTATATTGAAAACGACATGCCGCGCATGGTCATGACCCCCTGGTTTGAAAAGCCCGTGCCCTTTAACATGGCGGCTGAGATCGGCACGAAAAAAGTTATCACCGACCACTCGACCATCGGCCTGGTCGTTACGACCGACGGCAGTTTCGGCGAGCTGCCGCGCGGCGAGTATGAGGAGGCGGAGCAGCGCGTCGTCGCGGAACTCACGGAGATCGGGAAGCCCTTCGTCGTCGTCCTCAACTGCTTCGACCCCGCCGCGGCCGATTCCAGACGGCTTGCCGACGCGATGGAGCAGAAATACGGCGTGCCCGTCCTGCCTGTCAACTGCCTTGAGCTGACGGAAAGCGACATCAAGGACATTCTTGAAACGATCCTGTTCGAATTCCCGGTCAAGGAGATCGGCGTAAACATTCCAACCTGGATTGAAGTGCTCGACGAGGACAGCGAAATCAAACGCTCTTTCTACAGCACCATTATGGAACAGTCGGCGCAGATTCAGAAAGTCAAGCAGATTCGCGATTACAGCGCCTGCCTGACCGACAACGAATACATCACCGAAGCGCAGGTCAAAACCGTCGACCTCGGCCGCGGCAGCGCAGTCATCGACGTCCAGGTCCGGGCCGGGCTGTTTTATGAAGTGCTCGCCCAGACCACCGGGCTTGACATCAAGAACGAAGGAGACCTGATGCTCACCCTCACCCAACTCTCCCGCGCCAAGACCGAGTACGACAAGTACGCCAGCGCCATCATGCAGGCGCAGACGGTCGGTTACGGCATTGTGACGCCTGCGACCGAGGAACTGACCCTGGAAGAGCCTGAACTGATCAAGCAGGGCGGACGCTACGGCATCCGGCTTAAGGCCTCCGCGCCGTCGATCCATATGATCCGCGCCGACATTGAAACCGAGGTCTCCCCCATCGTCGGCACCGAAAAACAGTCGGAAGACCTGATCACCGACATTCTGCGCGAATACGAGGATAATCCGACCAAGATATGGGAATCCGACATTTTCGGCAAGTCCCTGTACGACCTTGTCAACGACGGTATGCTCAACAAGCTCTATAAAATGCCGGGCGAGGCGCGCGAAAAAATGCAGGAGACGCTGCAGCGCGTCATCAACGAAGGCAGCGACGGCCTGATCTGTATTATCCTGTAAACAGAAATATGGCGAAGGCATAAGCGCTATGCAAACTCTGGCGAATCTGAAACGGCAAACCTGCAAATAGTACGCCGGGCGGACCTGTTTTCCAGGTCCGCCCGCGCTGTGTTTTGAAAAAAAAATACTTATCCTCTTGACATCCACTACTATTTATTGTATAGTAGTGGATGTAAGCCAGTATAGAGAAAGAGGCGATACGATTTGAATGTACAGTACAAAAAAGGGGTCCTGGAACTCTGCGTGCTGGCATTGCTCAGCAGGGGCGACCGTTATGGCTACGACATCTCGGAGCTTTTGTCCCGCAAAATCGACATTTCCGACGGGACGGTCTACCCCATCCTGCGCAAGCTGAAGACGGAGGGATTGGTGACGACCTATCTGTCCGAGGACAGCGGCGGCCCGCCGCGCAAATATTACAGGCTCACACAGCTGGGCGAAACGGAATACCGGCGCGCGCGCGCCGAATGGCTCGCGTTCGCCGGGACGGTTCGGGAATTATTGGAGGAGGAACAGGCATGACCAGAGAAGCATATTTAAACGAACTTACACAGCTTCTGAAAAGGCAGAATACGCCGGATATTGATGATATCGTGGCGGAATACGACGCGCATTTCACCTACAAGACCGCGGACGGATTTACAGAAGAAGAAGTGGCCGACAAACTCGGCAGCCCGGAACAGATCGCAGAGCAGTATCTGCAGGCGCAGACCGGGAGCCGACGCATGGGGCGCGGCGTACTCAAATTCGGGTTCGGGCTGCTGGATTTTGTTCTGGCGCTTCTGTTTACCGTTTTATATGGGTGGGTAATAGCGCTCG
>USJY01000214.1 GCA_900555065.1 uncultured Eubacteriales bacterium | reverse complement strand
AAAAAACGGGTTCACGGCCGGCGTTGCGGCCTTTTCCCATGAGACGGGCAGCATCGATTTTTTCGGCGTGCATCCGCAATACAGGAGCCGTGGAATCCAGAGGCTTTTCCTCGACAGGCTGCTGGAGGATCTGCTTCCCGGACGGGAAATCAGTATCACCACCTACCGGCAGGGAGACAGGGCGGACACCGGACACCGGCGCGAGCTTCTGGAGCTCGGCTTTGCGGAGCGGGAGCTGATGGAGGAGGTTGGTTACCCGCCGCTTTCATAGGAGGGGACGCCGATGCGGACACAGCACCACGGCTGGCGAAAAAAAATCATTCTGTTTCTCGTCAGCCAATGTATCACCCTGTTCGGCTCCACCCTGGTCCAGATGGCCGTCGTCTGGTATGCCACCATGAGAACCGCGTCCGGCGCCTGGGTCGCGGCCTTTACGGTTTGTTCCTACCTGCCGCAGTTTCTCATCTCCTTCCTCGGCGGCGTATGGGCGGATCGGTTCAGCCGCAAAAAGCTGATTATCGGCGCGGACGCGGCCATTGCGGCGGTGACACTGGCGATGCTGCTGTCCATCCCCCACGTCGACGGCGAGCCCGCGCTGCTGCGCGGCCTGCTGCTCATGTCCGTCCTTCGCGCGCTGGGCGCCGGCATACAAACGCCCGCGGTCAACGCCGTGATTCCCCAGCTTGTGCCGGAGAACCAGTTGATGCGCTACAACGGGATCAACGCCACGATGCAATCCATCGTACAATTCGCCGCCCCCGCCGCGGCCGGCGCGATCTTCGCGGTCAGCACGCTGCCGCTCACGCTCCTGGTGGACATCCTTACGGCTGCCGTGGGCATCGGCCTGTTTTCCTGTGTACTGCTCCCAAAGCAGCCCATCCCGCAGGAGCGGGGCTCTGTTTTTGCCGATATGAAATCCGGCGTGCGATACGCGTTTGGGCATAAATTGATCGGACGGCTTCTGATCCAGTACGGATTGTTTACCCTGCTGTGCGTTCCTGCCGGATTCTTGGCGGGGCTCCTGGTCCGCCGCGTCTATGGCGAGACGTATTGGTATCTGACGGCGGTGGAGCTGGTCGGCTTTGCCGGAATGATGGCGGGCGGGCTGCTGATGAGCACCTGGGGAGGGTTCAAAAGCCGGGCAAAAACCCTGATGTTCAGCCTTTGCGCGTTCGGGCTCCTGTCTATCGGCATGGGCCTTTCCCGCCATTTTGTTTTGTATCTGGCGCTGATGCTGTTTTACGGCGTCGCCCTGACCATGGTGCAGACGGCTACCACGACCATGCTGCAGGAAAAAACCGAGGTCTCCATGCAGGGACGCGTGTTCGGGCTGCTCGGCTCCATGTATTCCGGCTTCCTGCCGGTCGGCATGGCGGTCTTCGGGCCGCTGGCGGATATGGTCCCGCTCCAATGGATCATGATCGGCTCCGGCGCGGCGCTGAACCTGATGGCCGCCGCCTTCGGAAATTCCATAAAAAATGGCGAGCGAGCGCCGTAACGCAGCCGCTGCCCGGCGCGCAAAGCAGCCGCTTTCTTTTCTCCCGTCGCCGCGCAACGGGCGGCAGCGGCATCTGGCAGGCGTCGCCCGCAAATTTTCATTCCGCTGCTCCACGCATCGTATACGGCAGCGCGCCGTAACACAGGCGTGCCGGACGCTTAGGATACGCGTTCGGCATGCCGTCTTTTTATGTCGTTGTTCCGATGACCAAGGCGGCCGCGGCCGCGCGGGGCGCTGCAATGGTGCGGCATACGACCGCCGACGCCTGAACTTCCGACGGAACGCAGCCCTTCCGCCGCGCGCCGGCGCGTGCAATATCGAAAGTCCGCGCCGCAGAATCGACCTCCGGCGGGCATTTTCTCGTGTGCGTTTCGGCAAAGAATCGCCCGCGCGGGGTGCCGCCTTTCCTGCCTGCAGCGGCCGGGCCGGCGCAGGCCGCCTCGCCCGTCCGGTATGCCGGGCACACCGTGCTTCTCGTTGGGATGGCATCCAACGTTCACCGCGCCTCGCGCATTGCGAAGTTCCGGCTCAATCCTTGCGCTCCTTTAAAAAGTGTGCTATGATGCTTTTATTGAAAGAGCGCGGTTCCGTAAAATCCATCATACTTTTGTGCAGCGCCGAGAAAAATAAGCATGCATCGTCCTGCGCGCGCATTTCTGCGGATTTTGGAGGAACGGATTCTGATTTATTGACCCGGCAGCCTCGCCGGCGCCTGAAACGGAGCGTGACCATGAAGACCATCGCGATTATCGACGACGATATACCTATCGGCGATCTGCTGGAGGAGATTCTGCGCAAAGAGGGGCACGGCGTATTGCGGGCCTATTCGGGTACGGAAGCCCTGTACCTTCTCTCCCGGTGCCGTCCGGATTTGGTGCTGCTGGACCTCATGCTGCCCGGGCTGGCAGGAGAAGAGGTTTTGCCCAAAATCCAGGGTATTCCAGTCATTGTCGTAAGCGCCAAAGTCGGTATAGACGATAAGGTGCGCCTGCTTTTGGGCGGAGCCGCCGACTACGTTACCAAGCCCTTTGACGTAAAGGAGCTGCTGGCCCGCGTTGCCGTGCAGCTGCGGCGGGGCACGGACTTAGCGGCTGCGCCGGCGTATGAGGCCGGCGATCTTCGTCTGGATACGCTGTCTCACGAAGCAACCGTCCGCGGGAAGGCCGTCCATCTTACGAAAACCGAATACGCAATATTCAAGCTGCTTCTTCAAAACCCCGGGAAGGCGCTTGCCAAAACGGTCATTCTGGATCGAATCAGCACGGACACGCCCGACTGTACCGACAGCTCCTTAAAACAGCATGTCAGCAATCTGCGGCAGAAACTTCGCGATGCAGGCGGGAAAGACTATATCGAAGCGGTATGGGGAATCGGTTTCAAACTGACTGAATCATAATATCTTGACGATTTCTTTACGCTTCTCTTGACCGCCTTCTTGACGGTTTCCCGGTAGAATGCGGGCATCAAAAAGAAGGAGGCAAACTACATGCAATATGTATTGGAGACAAAAGGGCTGTGCAAGCAATATAAAAACTTCAAAGCATTAAACGGCCTTTCCATGCGTATTCCCAAAGGGGCGATTTACGGATTCGTCGGCAAAAACGGGGCGGGCAAAACGACCCTCATCCGGCTCATCTGCGGCTTACAGCAGCCCACGTCCGGCGCGTA
>USJY01000213.1 GCA_900555065.1 uncultured Eubacteriales bacterium | reverse complement strand
GGCGGCTCTCGCGGCAGCCGATCTGCGGACCTGAATAGAGAAGATAGCTGTTTTTGAATTCGGGCATGAAGGTTTTGAGGATATACATGGCGTCCTGGATATCGTTTCTCGCCTCGTGCTCGGCGCGCGTCCAGTCGGCCGCGTCGGTTTGATTATAAGGGACGCGGGTCATGTTAAAGTTAATGACGCCGTGGCGCAACCGGCCTACGCCAGGCCCGGCAAAGCGGCACTTCACGCCGTCGGCGTGCGCCTTGGCGAACGTGTCCAAAATCCGCTTTTTCAAAGCGGCATAGTCGTCGTATTCCACGCCGCCGACGACGAACATCATGGTGCCCGCCTGCATAAATTCTTTCTTAATCTCAAAGGGCGCGCCCGCCCAGGCGGCGACGTCCGCATCGCCCGTGCAGTCGATCACCATCTTCGGTTTGACCTCGCTCACGCCGTCCTTGTTCGCGATGATAACGCGGTCAATGTGCCCGCCTGCGGCTTGCACGTCGCACACAAAGGTGTGGTACAGAAACTTCACGCCCGCTTCGAGCAGGAGCCGGTCCGCGCCGACCTTGTAGTCCTCCGCGTCGTAGATCATGGTGACGGCGTTGGGATGGACGAGCTGCTGTTCGTCGGACACGGGAATGTAGAGCTGGGTATGGTAAATATCCAGCTCGCTCAGCGGCGTGAGCTTATCCATGTCCACCGGGTCGCGCAGGTAGGCGGAACGCTGGAGCATCTCGGCGGTAATGCCGCCGGTCACGAGGTAACCGGTCTGCATGTTCGTCGCGCCGCAGACGCCGATGACGTTGGCGTTTGTGATGTTCCCGCCGGCATAGCCGCATTTTTCCACGGCCAGTACGTCGCACCCGTTTCGGGCGGCGGCCGTCGCCGCCGCCACGCCTGCCGGGCCAAGGCCGCACACCAGCACATCGGGCGTATAGGTGTTTCGGGTCTGGGTACAGTACTCTGACAAAGTGATTCCCTCCTGAATATATTGATTTGTATGTACGCAGTATAAACGGCGCGCCGCCGGCAATCCGGACCCCGCGCGCTGCGGCGGTTCAGGGCAGATCGAGCAGCGCCAGATCTTCAAAACGCTCGATCCGGTAATCGTACTCGTCCGTTTCGCCAAAGCCGTAGGCGGCGAAGACAAAGGGCAGGCCGGCGCTGTGCGCCGCGCGCGCGTCGCCCGCCGTGTCCCCGACATAGACGGGGCCGCGCAGGCCGTTGCGCCCGCACAGCAGCCGGATCGACTCGCTTTTTGGCGCCTGGGTGCGGCCGTAGCACTCATAATCCGTGAAAAAACGGCCGAGGCCATGCGCCCGGTAAAAGCAGGGGACGTAGGATGCGTGACAGTTGCTGACGATAAAGAGGCGAAATTTCTCGTGCAGCGTTGCGAGCGTGCGCTCCACGCCGGGATAGAGCCGGCCCCCGTGTACGGCCAGATATTCGGACTCGGCCTCGCAGCAGTAGGCCATGATCTCGTCAATCCGCGGCTGCGCAAGGCCGGGGAAGAAGGCGCGGCCGATCTCCGGAATGGTCTTGCCGAGCACTGCCCGCACATCCTCTGCGGAGAGCCTGCGCGGCACGTCGGGAAAGCGTTCGGCCAGCGCTTCGTTCCAGGACGCGGCGATGCCGTCGATACTGTCCCAGAGCGTCCCGTCTAGATCAAAAATAATGCTGTCCGTCTTCATGGATATCTCCCGTTTTTTTGTTTTCAGTATAGCAGACGTGCCTTTGGAAAGCAATAAAAAGCGTTCTGTTTTCAATCTTATGCGCGTAAATTCGCCGGCTATTGCAAAACGGGTCGGATGGTGGTATACTACTACAGGCTACGATACAGAACGACGCGAGCCTTGGAGGGGTTATATGAAAAAATTCGTATTGATTCTCATGATTGCGGCCCTGCTGCTGCCGCTTTCCGCCTGCAAAAAGGAAGAGCCGGTAGTGGAGGCGAGCACGCCCGCCCCAAGCATCAGTTCTTCATCCTCGTCCGGTCCGGCCGGCCCGTTCAACCCGCTCACCGGCATGTCGGGCTACAACGAGGCGGCCGTCGGGAAGCGCCCGGTCGCCATTATGATCAACAACATAAAAGCGGCGCTGCCGCAGTACGGCATCTATGATGCGGACCTGATGGTGGAGACGCTCGTCGAGGGCGGCATTACGCGCATGATGGCGGTATATGCCGATTATACAAAGGTGCCGGATGTGTGCTCCATCCGCAGCTGCCGGTACTATTATCCGATCTTCGCCGCCAGCTTTGATGCGATTTACGTGCACTGGGGCAGCGAAAACAACTATGCGATTCAAACGCTCGCCGAGCTCGGCACCGACCGGCTGGACGGGTATTCCTATACGGGCGATGTGTTTGCGCGCGATCAGGAGCGGCTGGGCAGCTATGCGCTCGAACACTGCGGATATGTCAGGGGAGAGAACCTTGCCGCGGCCTTTGAGGATCTGGAAATGCGTACCGATCTTGCCGAGGGGCGGGATACGCCCATCTTCAACTTCCTGCTCGAAACCGAACCGGAAGCGCCGGATGGGACGCCCTGTATTGAGGCCAACCTGCAGTTTTCGGACTCGTATTACAGTACGTTCACTTATGACAGCGCGACCAGGACGTACCTGAAACAGCATTCGGGCAGCCCGCATATGGACGAAAAAGCGGGGAAACAGCTTGCGTATACCAACGTCTTTGTACTGGAAACCGAGATCTCGACCCTTGACGGCAGCAGCGGGATTATGCGCGTGGGCTGGGAGGGCGGTACCGGCTACTATATCTCGAACGGCGCTGCGCAGGAGATTACCTGGAAAAAAGCGGATAAGTCCGCGCCCATTCAGGTGTTCGACGCGGCCGGCGCGGAGATTGATGTTAACGCCGGCAAGAGCTATATCGGCTTTATTTCTCCGGGAAGGACGACCATAGAAGGTCCGGCGACGAGCAGTGCGTCCGGTTCTTCGTCCGCGGCGAGCTGACAAAAAGCGGTGCGCCGGGCGCGGCTTCAGGGCTGCGCCCGGCGTTTTTGCGCGGAGGTTCAGGTGCGGCGCTGCACAGCGAGGCCGGGCAGACGCGGAGGGGGCGCGTAAGTTTATCTTACGCGCCCCCCTCCGCATTTCATATTTCGGAGCGTACGTCCATGGGGCATATGGACACCGCCGCCCCGCAGGAGGCCCCTTCC
>USJY01000212.1 GCA_900555065.1 uncultured Eubacteriales bacterium | reverse complement strand
TTAAGTACGGGCTGATGAGCCTCGTCTCCGGCGTGCTGTGCGTCGGCCTGTACTATGTGAGCGACCTGATCCTGTTCGGCGTCGGCGGCGCAGTGCCCAACATTCTCGGCAATGTCGTGCAGGCGTGCGCGTCCACAGTCGTATTCGCCGTGCTGCTGACGGTCCTGCGCGCGCCGGCCGTCAAAAACCAGCTTGGGCCAAATCTGTAAATATCACTTCTGAAAAGGAGCGTTCCCCATGGATAACAACCAGAAAACAATGGATACCATCGTCGCCCTGTGCAAGGGCCGCGGCTTTATCTACGCCGGCTCGGAGATCTACGGCGGCCTTGCGAATACGTGGGACTACGGCCCGCTTGGCGTGGAACTGAAAAACAATGTCAAGCGCGCCTGGTGGAAAAAATTCGTACAGGAGTCCGACTACAACGTCGGGCTGGACTCCGCCATACTCATGAATCCGCAGACCTGGGTTGCATCGGGCCACGTCGTCAATTTCAACGACCCGCTGATCGACTGCCGCGGCTGCAAGATGCGCCACCGCGCCGATAAGCTGATCGAGGACTACAACGCCCAGAACGGCATCGACATGGTCGTGGAAGCGCTTACCAACGAGCAGATGAGCGAATACATCCGCGAACACAATATCCCCTGCCCCGGCTGCGGCAGGAGCGATTTCACCGACATCCGCAAATTCAACATGATGTTCAAAACCTTCCAGGGCGTGACGGAGGACTCGGCCAGCGAGGTGTATCTGCGCCCCGAGACGGCGCAGGGTATCTTTGTCAACTTCAAGAACATCCAGCGCACGACCCGCCGGAAGGTGCCCTTCGGCGTCGCACAGATCGGCAAGAGCTTCCGCAATGAAATCACGCCCGGCAACTTTACTTTCCGCACCCGTGAGTTCGAACAGATGGAGCTGGAATTCTTCTGCAAGCCCGGCACCGACCTCGACTGGTTCGCATACTGGCGCGCCTTCTGCCGTGACTGGCTGACCGGTCTCAACATGCGCGAAGAGAACCTGCGCCTGCGCGACCACGAGCCGGAGGAGCTTTCGCACTACTCCAAGGCGACGACCGACTTTGAGTTCCTGTTCCCCTTCGGCTGGGGCGAGCTGTGGGGCATTGCCGACCGCACCGACTTTGACCTGAGCGCGCATCAGACAGAATCGGGCGAAAGCATGGAATACTTTGACCAGGAGTCGAATGAAAAATACATTCCCTATGTCATCGAACCGTCTCTGGGGGCCGACCGCGTGACTCTCGCCTTCCTCGTAGACGCATACGACGAGGAAGTCGTCGACGTGGAGAAGAACGACGTACGCGTCGTCCTGCGGCTGCACCCGGCCCTTGCGCCCTACAAATGCGCCGTGCTGCCGCTTTCCAAAAAGCTGGCCGAAAAGGCGCAGCAGATACGCCGCGACCTCTCCAGATCCTTTATGGTGGACTATGACGACGCGGGCTCCATCGGCAAACGCTACCGCCGCCAGGACGAGATCGGCACGCCCCTGTGCGTCACGTACGACTTTGATTCCGAAACGGACGGCTGCGTTACCGTGCGCGACCGTGACAGCATGGCCCAGGTCCGTATCCCCATCGACGAACTGGAAGCCTATATCGCGGAGCGCGTCTCCTATTGACCCGCGTGGACAGGGAGGTGCGCCCCATGGAAATGCAGAACCGGGCCCGCAAATCGGTTGAAATTTTTACCGACGGCGCCTGCCGGGGCAATCCCGGACCGGGCGGCTGGGCGGCCATCCTGCGCTGGGGCGGTTTTGAAAAAGAACTGACGGGCGGCGCGGCGGAGACGACGAACAACCGCATGGAGCTGACCGCCGCCATCGAGGGTCTTTCCGCGCTGAAAGAGCCCTGTATCGTTCACCTCTATTCCGACTCCAAGTACCTGACCGACGCCGTCAACCAGGGCTGGCTGGACAAGTGGCGGGCCAAGGCCTGGAAGCGGCAGGGCAACGAACCGGTTAAAAATGAGGATTTGTGGAAACGCCTATGTGCGGCGATGGAGCCGCACTGCACCGCGTTTATATGGGTGCGCGGCCATGACGGCCATCCGGAAAACGAGCGGTGCGACGCGCTTGCGACCGCCAGCGCCGACGCGTACGACACCAGACTGAACCCCTCTGAAAATTAAATTCATAGAATCCGTCCCGCATGGAAAGAATAATGGACAAAACCATAGAAGCGGAAGGAACGAACATGAAAAGAACCGTATACGTAGACAATGCCGCCACCACCCGCGTGGACCCGCGCGTCGTTGAAAAAATGCTCCCTTTTTTCACGGAATACTATGCCAACCCCAATTCTGTGCACAGCCCCGGCCAGCAGGTGCGCGGCTTTGTGGAGCAGGCGCGCGCGCAGATTGCAGCCTGTATCGGCGCGCGCCCGGACGAAATCTACTTTACTGCCGGCGGGACTGAGAGCGATAACTGGGTGATTAAGGAGCTGGCGCAGCGCGCGCTGCAAAAGGGCAGGACGCCGCGTATCGTCACCTCGGCTTTCGAGCACCACGCCGTGCTGCACGCCATCGAAAACAGCGGCGCGGCCGTGACGCTGCTGCCCGTCTATGAGGACGGACTGGTCCGTGCGTCCGACCTGGAAGCCGCCATTGACGGGGACACCGTCCTCGTAACCGTCATGTTCGCCAATAACGAAGTGGGCACCATCCAGCCCATCTCCGAACTCGCCGCGGTCGCCGCGCGCCACTGCGTCCCTTTCCACACCGACGCGGTCCAGGCTGTCGGCCACATCCCCATCGACGTGCACGCGCTGGATATCGGGCTTATGTCCTTTTCCGCGCACAAATTCAAAGGCCCCAAAGGCGTCGGCGCGCTGTACGTCAAGAAAGGTCTCGCCCTGCCCGGCTTTATACACGGCGGCGCGCAGGAGCGCAACCGCCGCGCAGGCACGGAAAACACGCCGGGTATTATCGGCATGGCGGAGGCGCTGCGCCTGTCGGTGGAGGAGATGGATCGGACGGGCACGCGGCTTGTCAAAATGCGCGACCGGCTCATCGACGGCCTGCTCAAAATCCCCCATGTCCGTCTCAACGGCGACCGTATCCGCAGGCTGCCGGGCAACGTAAACGTATCCATACCCTATATCGAGGGCGAATCCCTGCTGCTCTGGCTCGACATTGCGGGCATATGCGCCTCCTCGGGCAG
>USJY01000211.1 GCA_900555065.1 uncultured Eubacteriales bacterium | reverse complement strand
TGGGATGGCTTTCTCCCTCAGAATTTACTGTCCAATATGTTTGACAAACCTACACAATCCAGAAAACCTGTAAAAATTCATCGCAAAATGCACTGTTTTTCGATCATAACCGCCGTCTTTCGCGCACTGGTTGATCCGGGCCGCCGATGCATGTGAAATTATCTGAATCCGCTTGCAAATGGATGCGCCGCGGATTATACTGTTTTCAAAATAAAACCTGAGAGGAACCTCAAAATGAGCAAGCAGAAAATATTGGAAGTACTGAAAACCGGGAGCAACGCCGGCCCGCCGCCGTCTTTTCCGCAGATCGATCTGGCCTATGCGTCGCAGTGCGCGGGCAAACGGGTAGGGGAGGCGTTTCTGGATCCCGCCGTCCATGCATACTGCCTCGAAAGCGCGTTGCGCCGGCACAGCGGCGCGGCGGGCGTTTATATCAATCTTTGTCTCAACGCCGGCTCTATCGCGTCGCTGGACTGTTCTAATCCAGGACATACGTACGCGGTCGATCTGGCGGGCGTGCGCTGGAGCATTCCGGAAAACGACGTGGGGTCACCCTGCCGCTATGACATCGCGGACCTGGACGATACGCGCCTGCTTACGGTGGACGCGCTGTCCGGCGGCATAACGGAGACGTTTGCGAAGATATCGGACGCATGCAGGCATCAGTACCTGATTGTTCCCGGCATCACGGGTCCATACAGTCAGGTAGTGTTTATGTTCGGCCTGCAAAACACGCTGGAATCCATTTACGACGCGCCGGAAAAACTGCATGAAATTCTTGCTGTTCGCACGCGTTTTGCAATTAACTGGGCCAAAAAGCTCAAAGAGCTGGGCGCTGAGTGCGTCTGGATTGGGGAGGGAGCGGCCTCGTCCAGCCTGATCTCGCCGCAGCACTACGCGCAATTCGTTATGCCCTATGCAAAAGCGCTTGTGGACGAGATCAGGGCGCTTGGGATGTATTCCATCATGCATGTGTGCGGAAATATCAATCCATCGTTTGCCCATGTAGCGGAGACCGGGGCTGACGCAATGGATATCGACCATATGGTCAGCCTCGTTGCGCTCTGCGAAGGATTGCCGCGCCGAACGTGCCTGAAAGGAAATATGGACCCGGTGCATCTGTTGACCTGTACGCCGGAACAGGTGGCCGGCGAGAGCAGATCGATTGCGGATTCAGTAAAGGGGAAATGCGGATTTATCCTCTCCACCGGCTGTCTGATCCCGCGCGACGCCGACCCGGCGTGCGTCGATGCCATGATCGGTTTTGCAGGCTGAAAAGGACCGTTTGGGAACGTCAGCGCTGCAGCGCTTCCACAAGGCTGTAGTAGATGGGAATGGTGATGAATATCACCCAGGTAGGGTGCCAGACCGAGCAGAACATGCCTATGCCCAGGTACACGATCGCAACAAGCACAGGATAGGCGAAGTGGTGGGCGTTGCGGTGTTCAATCGCACTTAAAAGCGTGTAGTACAGGGGTACTGTGAGCAGAAAAAGCCATGAGACGCTCCAGCCCTTGTACCCGAAGAACCCCCAGAGCAGGAATCCGATCAGAGCGAGCACAGGGTAGGGCAGCTGCCGCAGCGCGACGATCCAGCGCCGCTGTCCGCGAGCGGGACCGTCCGTGCCCGGGATATTGTCGCAAACGGGCGGATTTTCAGAACATGCGCCGCCGTCTGCGCTCTCCTGGCAGTGACCGTCCTGTTCGGCATATGCGTGCCCGCACCCTATATTTACGACCTCCCCGGTTTCCACGTCGTTGACATAGATACCCCTGCGGCCGACGTGTACCTCAGAACCGTTTGCCTCCGTCACATGAATGCCGCCGTCGCGGAAGGATACGCTGGTCTGCGCGTTCGTTTCCACGTTTTCCTGTTCCGTTTGCGGCTCGCCCGCGCCGTTGTGTTTTTCTTTTGTGCTTTTGCCGCCGAGCAGCAGCTCGTCGAGCGATATATTGTATAGCTTTGCCAACGCGATCAGGTTGTCGGTGTCGGGCGACACCTCTGCGCGCTCCCATTTGGAAACGGCCTGGCGGCTGATCCCCAGCCGCGCCGCGAGCTCTTCCTGTGAAAAACCGTTCTGTTTGCGGAGCATATAGAGTTTGTTTGCAATTTCGATATTTATTCCCATATCATTTTCCTCCGTCGTTTTTCTGTCCCGATTATATCGAAAACCGGCTGCTCTGACAAGCGATTCCAGTTTGCAAAATATAAAAAATTCCGCAACTGCTGGTTGCGGAATGGCCGTATCGGTCTGTAAATATGGTTCAAACGCCATGCCGGCCCTATACGGTCAGTATTTCCCGGAGCCGGAGCAGTATCTGTTTTTCCTTGCGCGAGATCTGTACCTGCGTCATATCCAGGCACTGCGCCGTTTCCTTCTGTGTGTAGCCGCGGAAATAGCGCAGCGCAATCAGCGAAGCCTCCTTGTCGGGCAGGCTGGAGATCGCCTGCTTGAGAGAGAGCCGTTCTATGTTCATAGCCTCGTCCTCGGCGCCCAGAATACGTAGCAGGGATCCGTCCTGTTCATTGTCGGATGCGGTCTGGTCAAGCGAGAGCGGCGGCACGCTCGAATCGAGCGAAAGGGTGATTTCATCAATGGTCAGCCCCGTCAGGTCCGCCAGTTCGCGCGGCGTCGGGCTGCAGCCCTTTTCCTTTTCATATTGCTGGCTGGCCCTGCGTATGCGCATCGCCTTTTCCTTTATGTCCCGTGAAACCTTGACCGGCCCGTTGTCGCGTATAAACCTCTTCATCTCGCCGGCTATGACCGGTACGGCATAAGTGGAAAAAGCGAGTCCCCGCGTCTCGTCGAAATTCATAATCGCTTTAAACAGGCCCATGCTTCCCGCGCCCACAAGGTCTTCGTATTCCGCGAGCCCGCCGTAAGAGAGGCGGGAGGCCAGGGAATATACGAGTCCTAAATGGGCCTGGGCAAGTTTGTCCTGCGCGCGCCGGTCGCCGTTTTTAGCCCGTGTGAACAGCTCTCGGCCGATCCCGTCGGCGCTCATGCCGTTTTGCGGATCTGCCCCCGCCTGCCGGACAGCTTGCGCCGTATGACGACCCGCGTGCCCCGGCCCGGCTTGGAGTAGACTTTGAGCCGGTCGGAAAAGCTCTCCATAATGGTAAAGCCCATGCCGGCGCGTTCGCCGGTATTACAGGTGGTGAACAGGGGTTGCATCGCCTTTTCCACGTCCTCAA
>USJY01000210.1 GCA_900555065.1 uncultured Eubacteriales bacterium | reverse complement strand
GCCGGCGCCTCGTGCGGGGGCTTTCCTCGTCATGCCGCTTCCTGTTTCGGATAAAAAGCGTTCATTCCGGCAGATTCAGGTAGAATGCCGCCGCCGCGCGTACCAAAAATAAGCCGTTCGGACCGAGCGGCGGCTGCCGGACCCCGAATGCAGCGCCGCTCCCTCCTTGCGCCGCGTAATCGGCGCCTGTGGAATAGCAGCGCAATGATTTTGGCCGGCATAGTTGGGATTTATATATAAATCAATGCCTCCGTATGACCAAAGCATACGGAGGCCGCGCTGTTTTACGGAAAACGCCCGATCTGCGGAGACGGTTTCCGCACGGAGCGGGCGGGAGGAAGGAAGGGAGGGAGGCTTCGTTTTAGTTTGCGCTTCCATTTCAGCGCAAACGTGGCGCGGCGGTCAATAAAACATACGCGCTATGGGTGCCCCTGAAAACTGAAAGTAGACACCCACACTTTGTGGGTGTCTACTTTCGAGTATAATGGGAAAAGGAAGGGCGCGTAACTATGGGAAAGAAAGGGACGGCGCACAGGAAGAGGAGCAAGGCGGAAAAGCAGAAGTATATCCGGCTGCATATGGAGGAGCACAAGTCGTAGCAGGAAATCGAACGGGAGTATGGAGTAGATTACAGACGGGTGTCAGCGTGGGTAAAGAGATATTTGGAAGATGGCGCAGATGCGCTTGAACCCCACAACGGCAATCCTTACGCGGCGTTGACGACAAGCAAGTCGCTGACAGAAGTGGAGCGGCAGCGGCTTCTTGTAGCGAAGCGGGAGGTAGAAATCGCGCGGCTAAAAAAGGATACTGGGTGGAAGGATCTGGTGCAGACAGGGAGTACGTTACTGGCAGCGGAAAGACTATGAAATGGTCGAAGAACTCAAAGAAAGATACCCCATAATATTTCTGTGCTGGATTATGGGAATCAATCGCTCGGGATACTACAAGAGGAAAGCCCGCCAAGGCAAGCCCAATCGCTACGAGGAGGATGGGGCGGCACTTACCGAGCTGCTTCACCAAGAGCATAAGCAAGCATCCCTCGCTGGGCTGTCATCGGCTTGCACATAACAGCTTCCTGGATACCGGCTGGGTATTCTCAGACCATCTTGCACATAAGTGCTGCAAGGCGGCTGGGATTCATTCCAAGGCAAGAAAATACTGCTACAGGCCGCCCGGAGAGGAAAGCGAGAAGTTTGAGAATGTCGTACATGGCCGCTGGAACGCCAGCGCGCCAATGCAAATTGTCACGTCTGATATGACCGTGCTCAAAAACAAGGGCAGGTCTTTCGAGTGGACGATCCTGTTGGATCCTTTCAATAACGAGATCCTTGCCCATAGCGTATCTGCCATACCGGGCGACAACAATTATCGCTGCCTTGAGACGTTGAAATCCCTTGCCGGTAAAACAACGGAGCAGACCCCGGTAGTTTTCCATACCGACCAGGGGGCCGTCTACTCCTCCAGGGCCTTTTGCCAAGCCCACAATCCGTATAACATACTTCGTTCCATGTCGCGAGAGGGCACGCCCGCAGATAACCCAATTATTGAAGCCCTCAACGGCTGGATGAAGGAAGAACTCTATCTGGACTTCGGGCTCGGCGATGCCTTAAATGTTCCGGAACTCCTGGATGCCTATGTGGATTTCTTCAACCATCCCCGCCCGGCTGCTGCTCTAGGCTACAAAAGCCCAATTCAGTACAAGACCGAACTGGGCTTTTGATACCACGCTTTTTATCTGTCTACTTTTACTTGTCAGGTGCGCCCGGAAAAAATGGGCGGCGCGCTTTTATTTCCGGACTGCGGAGACCAGCAGCATCATGGGACGCCGCAGCTCGTCGCGCATGCCGGGCACGTCCAGAAGACGGGGATCGGGCTCCGGTTCGGCGACGCCCGTCAGCGAAAATCCGGTTTCGAGCAGCGTACGCAAATAGGCGGCGAGCGTTCTGTGGTATTTTACGACGTCGCAGCCCAGGAACCGCGCCATGCGCGGCCCTTCCTCGAAATAACGGTCCACCGGCCAGTGGCGGATCGCGCCGTCTGCGCCGCGGCACCATTCCTGCGGGCCTTCGGCGGTGAACACCGGATGCTCGCAGGAGAAGACGAACGTACCGCCCGCGGCGAGGCAGGCGGCGACTTTGCGGCAGACGAGCGGGAAATCCTCCACATAGTGGAGTGCCAGCGAGCTGAGGACGACGTCGAATGAGTCTGCCGGAAATGCGAGCTCCTCCATTGCAAGCCGCAGATAGGTGATGCGCGGGCCGGCGTTCCGTTCCCGCGCGGCGGCGAGCATGTTCTCGGAAATATCGGTCCCGGTCACGGCCGAAGCGCCCCGCTCCGCGGCGTATTTGCAGTGCCAGCCGAAGCCGCAGCCCAGGTCGAGCACCCGCTTCCCCGTAAAATCCGGCAGCATTTTTTCCAGCGCGTGCCATTCTCCGGCGGCGGAAAGCCCTTCCACCGAACGCGGAAACCGGCTGTACTGTTCAAAAAATGCGTCGTCGTCATAACGATTTTCTTTCATTTTACCTTTTACCTTTCCCGGCTTTTGCGCCGGCATGGAGGCTGCCGCGTCCTGCTGCATGCGCGCTGCCCTTCTGTACCCAATCAAAGTCGGGCAAAACACGCGGAACATGCGGCGGCTCATTCGGGTTCGTCGCCTGTATATCCTTCCGTCGCAAGCGCAGCCTCCCATTCCTTGCGAAATTGGCGGATGCGCCGCTGCCTTTGCGCCCGGTCGTCGCTTACGGCTTTTGCGGCGACCGCAAAAAGCCTGTCGCCGAGCTGCCATTTGTCCCGCGTGCGGCTATAGTCGCCAAAGAGCGCAAAGGCCGTTGCGCCCGCCGTGTACACATTCGTGATTTCATCGAGGACGGCGCCAAGCCGCTGCTCCTCCGGCGACATAAAACGCGCGCTGCCCCACATGCGGCCCATATCGTTGACGCAGGGCCGTCTGCGGAAAAAGTCGATGTCGCAGATCGTCGTCCTGCCGCTCTCGTAATCGTACAGAATGCTGCCGTCATAAAAGTCGACCGCAACGTAGCCCTGCGACGCAACGTATTCGAAGAAGCGCAGGATGTCGTGGAACACCGCCAGCCGCGCTTCCACGGGCGCCCGCATAAACCGCCGGCGCGCCGCCGGGTACATCCTCCCCATGCAGTCCCCGTCGGCCCATTTGAAAACCATCGCAAACCCGCCGCCGATTTCTTCTGATGCGACATATTCGATCAGAGCGTCGTGCCGAAGCGCCTCATATA
>USJY01000209.1 GCA_900555065.1 uncultured Eubacteriales bacterium | reverse complement strand
GCGTTTCACTTTTAAACGCGGCGATCGTTTCTCATAATTACGCGGAGGCTACCCCTGTTATGCGAACCAAGCAATCTGTTATCAATATTGTCGTCAGCTGTACGTCCTACCTGATTCTGATGCTGTGCACCTTTATCACCCGCGGCGTCTTTTCCAGGGTCCTGGGCCTTGATTATGTGGGCGTGGAAAGCACTTTCCTCAACCTCGTCTCCATGCTGGCAATCGTGGAACTGGGCCTGGGTACCGGTATTATATACAAACTGTACAAACCCATTGCCGACGGCGACAACCGCAAAATCGGCATGCTGCTCAGGTTTTATAAGCAATCGTACCTGCTCATCGCCGCTATCGTATTTGTGTTGGGCATTGTCGCCGCGTTTATCGCTCCACAGCTGGTGCATGATAAGCAGTTTCCAAAAACGGAACTGGCCGTCTATTTCATGTTCTATGTACTGGATGTGCTCGCTTCATATCTATACGCGCATAAACGGGCCCTCCTCACTGCAGACCAGCGCAATTTTCTCAACAGCTTCGCGCACATGGTCGCCCAGGTCGCGGCCTGTATTCTGCAGGTTGCCGTACTCCTGCTCTTCCAGTCCATGTTCCTCTATCTGCTCGTAAAAGTGGGGGGAAGGCTTCTGGAGAATCTGCTCATTTCCCATTTCTACCAGAAGCGCTATCCGCACATTGAATACAGGCGGGCAGACCGGCTGGATCCGGATGAGAAAACGGATCTTTTCTCCAATATCAAGGCGCTTCTTATGCATCGGATCGCAAGCTTCAGCCTGCAGTCCACCTCCAGTGTGATTATCATGTATTTTCAGAACAGCGTCGCCGCCGGTATATACGGCAACTATACGCTGATCACAAACGCGCTCATCAATCTTTCAAACCAGATTTACAATGGCATTTTAGCGAGTTTCGGCAATCTGATCACTACTGAGTCCAAAGAAAAGACGCTGCGCAATTTCAACGCACTCTATCTTCTCAACTACCTTATTTTTTCCTTTTTCTCCATCGGCCTGTTCGTTTTATCCGGTCCGTTTATGGAACTATGGATTGGAAAGGACGCGGCTTTCTCCGTTGAAATCGTACTGCTCATTACCGTCTACCTCTATCTGATGGGAATGCGCCAGTCGGTTTTCATGGCGCGTTCCAGCGCCGGTCTGTACAGGCAGGATCGCTGGTTCGCCATTGGAGAAGCGGTGCTCAACCTGGTACTCTCGCTGATCTTCATTCAGTTTTGGGGCGTGATTGGAATTGTAGCGGCAAATATTATCAGCCTGCTTGCCATTCCCTTCTGGACGCAGCCGCGCATCGTCTGCCGATATGTGCTGGGCGCATCCTTGCGCCGATATTATCTGCAGTACGTCATCTATGCTGCCGCCACACTGGTTTCGGGTGCGGCTACGTACCTGATCTGTTCCCTGATTCCAGTAACAGGCGCTTTTGCAAGGCTTGTCTGTTATTTCTTTGTTTGTCTGATCGTTCCCAATGGTATCAGCCTGCTCCTTTTCCGGAAAACCGAGGGTTTTCAGTATCTTCTGGAGGCTGCGAAACGCTTCCTGTCCGGTCTGCGCGCGTCCCGGTCGGCAAAACGCGGCGCTTAGCGCAAACGTATCCGAATGGACTGGCCTGATGACGCAACGGGCGAAGCCATTTGGATCGGCGGGCTGCGCCGCATCCAGCAACCGGATCGCCTGGCCGCCGATTTATTTCACAGGACACAGCCGAGACACACGGGCTGCCGCGGCGTATCGCTGCCGGGGCTGCGTTTCACAGATATGCGCCGTTTGCTGAACAGCAAACGGCCTTTTATTTTAGTGAAATGAAAAATAAAAAGAGGCCGTTTAAAACGGCCTCTTTCGCCTGTTAAAACGCTTTGTTTCGAACCGATTCACATTTAAGGCTATATGGGCAAAACCACGTATTGCAGAAATGTCTGCACACAGCAAGACATAACGGCCGCCGCGCCGATTCAGTCGATATAGGAAACCATATTGAACAGCAGCCTGTCGGCGACCGGAGTCCCGATCGATTCCATAATCGAGAGCGCATTGACGGTAATAAAGCCTTCGCCATGGCTGTACGTACCGAGTTGCACGCCGCCGCGCAGATCAATGCCCGGACCGCCGTCAAACCCGATAAAGAAGTTCGTAAACGCAGGATCGTCCGGCGGCGTAATATTGGCGATATAATACTTTGACATCACCGACTCGAAATACTCCGGATCCATGATATCGCCGGCCTTCAGACCTTCCGTCAGCTTATTCTCATAGACGAGGCTGTCGAAATGGTACAACCAGTTGTCCATTTCCTTATGGCTGCCGGTCTGTTCAAGCGGCAGGTTGAGCGTACCCCAGTAGCCGAACGCCGTCCTGGACAGGCCGATAATGTGCGAACCGCGCTCTGCGCTCGCAAAGAGCTTTTCCAGAACCTCTTCGCTCGTACTGCTTCCGCCCAGCAAAACCGTGCTTCCGTCAGGCAGATTGTCCTCGTCAAGTTCTATCATGTTCGCGCCGTGCGCCTCCAGCAGCTCGACTGTGGACGGCGGCAGGCCGCGGTAATAGACATCCTTGGCAATGCTTGGGAAATCCGCCTGGTTGGTCACATAAAGCGTGCGCTCGCCGCAGGTCGGGTGCGCGCCGCCCGTCATCGCCGCGCTGACCGTATAGCGGCCGGCGGGAAGATGCAGGGAAAGCGTCTCGTCCAGCACGGGGATCACATACGGGCTCTCGCCATTCTCATCAAACGTGGGGCGGATGACGACGTCCTTGCGCCAGACAGTGCCCTGCGGACCCCGGATACGCACGGTCGCGGGGTACTCACGGTCCCGAAGCACGCCGATATTCGACAGATCCAGAATAAAGCGAAGCGGCTCGTGCGCATAGATGTGCGGCCGGTCAAAATTGATACACCAGCGCAGATCCTCCCAGCCGTCGGACAACGCGTCCGTCATATCCTTTTTGTAATTGGCCCAGCCCTCGATGGAGCCTTCGCCGCGGTAAGTGATGTCCGTCGCCATGGTCAGGCTGTAGCCGCTGATGTTCGGATTGCTGCGGATCATGTCCATCAGCAGCGCGCGCTGACGTGCCGAAAGCGACTGCGTCGCCTCGATCAGCGCTTCGGGCGAACTGAACACACGATCCATCTTATACGCCTCAAACAACTCGTGCAGGTCGTTAAACTGCCGGCGAAGGTAGTAGTGTTCATGGAGATTCAGCGGCAGGTCGTTCTGTTCGTAGAGCAGATATTCGCTCACGACGTTCGCCTG
>USJY01000208.1 GCA_900555065.1 uncultured Eubacteriales bacterium | reverse complement strand
TAATCACATCATCGCTGCGCCCGACAAACCACCAGTACCCATCGCTGTCAGCCCAGGCCATGTCCCCGGTGTGGTACCAGCCGTCGTACAGAACCGCATCGGTATTCTTTTTGTCTTTATAATAGCCGAGCGTCAATCCGGCAGGGTGTCCGTTATGAACCGGGATACAGATTTCACCCTCCTCGCCGGGGTCGACCTCGTTTCCATCCCGGTCGAGCAGTTTTGCGCAGAAATGCGGGCTGGGCCTGCCGGTGGATCCGGGCTTTGCGTCAATCCACGGATAGGTTGCGACGAGTACGGCCGTCTCCGACTGTCCAAAGCCTTCGCGCAGTTCCAGGCCGGTGATTTGCTTCCACTTGTTATAGACCTCCGCATTGAGCGGCTCGCCGGCAATACAGCAGTGGCGCAGGCTGGAAAGATCGTAGTGCGCGATGTCCGCCTTAATCAGAAACCGGAAAACAGTGGGCGGCGCACAGAAAATATTGACTTTATACTGTTCAATCACACGCAGGTAATCGGTTGGGTTGAATTTGGAATCATAGTCGTACACGAACACCGTCGCTTCACTGAGCCACTGTCCGTAGATTTTGCCCCAGGAGGTCTTGGCCCAGCCGGTGTCAGCCGAAGTGAAGTGCAGGTCGCCAGGGCGCAGATCCTGCCAAAACCGCGCGGTCAGAATATGCCCGAGCGGATAGCGGTAATCGTGCATGGCGATTTTGGGCAGGCCGGTCGTACCGGAAGTGAAATACATGAGAAAAAGATCGTCATTCGTGGTTCCAGCCTCTCCGGTCGGGCGGGGAAATTCGTCCGATTCGTCAGCAATCGCCGCGTCAAAGTCGATATAACCCTCGTGTTCTCCCTCCACAATATACTTCAGCTTGAGAAGACTGTTGTACTCGCTCGCCTCATCGATGCACTGGACCAACCTCGGCTCTCCGTCGGTAACAATCGCCTTGACCCCGGCGGCTTCAAACCTGTATGCAAAGTCCTTTTTGGTCAGCTGATGCGTAGCGGGCAGGAGCACTGCGCCGAGCTTATGCAGTGCGACCGCAACGATCCAATACTCATAGCGGTTGCGCAGCGTCGTCATGACAATATCGCCCTTGCGCAGACCATGGGCTCGGAACATATTCGCAGCCTGGTTGGACAGGCGGCTGATGTCGGAGAAGGTGAAGGTACGGCTTTCCCCTTTGTTGTTGCACCATACGAGCGCACGCGCATCAGGTTTCTCCGCGGCCAGCGCGTCTACGACGTCAAACCCGAAGTTAAAGTTATCGGGCACATTGATATGAAAGTTTTCGTAAAAGTCTTCGTAGGAATCATAGTCGATCCTGCAGAACTTTTCCAGAAGCATGATGCTCACCAGTCCTCTTCATAAAGTGACAAAAGAAGCCAAAGGGAAAAAACAAAAAAGCTCTCGCCCCTGCTGTATACAGGGACGAGAGCATTATGAACTCCCGCGGTACCACCCGGTTTTGCCCATAGAAATGGACACACTTTTCGGAGACGAACATCTCCTATCCTTGTAACGGAGGAATCCGTTTTGTCCTACTCCCAAGGTTTCAGACAAACAGCTCACAAGCTACGTTCGGCGGTTCCAAGCCCGGGCCGACTCACAGCCGGCATACGCCGGTCAGCCCTCTCTGTCGGTAGAAAACGCTTACTCCTCTTGATCATTGCCTTCTTTTGATTATGATATATTATACTACGAACATAAAGATCTGTCAATAACCCGTCCGCAATTTTTTTTGCGGACGTGCGCGTTACATAACGGTCATAATCGCCTGAAAATTCTGGTCCCGCACAGTCTTCTGAATCGTGCATATATCAATAATCCATAGAATCCCGCAAACGCCGCCGGTCAGAAGCTTGAGCACGCCCATACCGATGTCGCCGAGCATAAACCGATCAACACCCAGGGTCCCAAGCAAAACGGAAATCAGCAGCAGGGTCGTCGGGTCCTTGTATTCGATCGCCTGCGCGCGGTAGAACTGGTCCTCGGGCATGGCCAGCAGCCGGTCGCGGATCTGGCTGATGCTCTCCGGGGGAAAGTACTTGGAATTCGGATAGAGGAACATATCGACTCTCTGGGCGTCCATCATAACACTTCCTTTTTAGAATTGTTATCATTATATTACCGTACTGTGGTGAAAATGTCAATCCAAATCGAAAAACATCCGCCTATGGAATGGCGTGCATGGCAAGCCGGATAATATATACGGCAAGCAATGCGCCGCCTAGTACGAAAGCGAGCGTATTCTTAGCGCGCTTCGTCAGGCGCAGCGGCCCGGCGTGGAACAGGATCATCAGCCCGATCCCGGCCGGAACGAGCAGCGGGTGCATCCTGAAGGAGAGGGCGAACTTGCCCGAGAGCAACGCGACGCCTGCGCGGAACATCCCGCAGCCGGGACAGGGCACACCGGTTACGCGCCGAATCGGGCAGCCGATTTCAAATATGATAAGCGCGCCGATAAATGCTGCGAGGGCCAGGAATACGGCCAGATGCAGCAGCACGGTTTTCCAAACCTTGTTCAAGCGACTTGTCCCTCCCCGGCAAACAAAAGAAGGCGCAGGCCCATGCCCACGCCTTCCAAATCGATATGCGTCAGTGTCTTTGCGCGCGGATTACAGGCTTTCAATCCGGCTGCGGAGTTTGCTCAGCTCGCGGCGCAGCTTGTCGGGCAGCCGGTCGAACTTCGCGTAGAACTCTTCAATTCCGTCGATCTCGGCTTCCCAAAGCCGCTTGTCGACGCTGAGCAGGTCATCCATGACCGAATCCTCGATCGCAAGGCCCTCAGTGTCTATGTCTTTCGCATACGGCAGCCAGCCGATGGGCGCGGCCTGCGCGTCGACCTTTCCTTCGCAGCGGTCGAGAATCCACATCAATACGCGCATATTGTCGCCGAATCCCGGCCAGATAAACTCGCCTTTGTCATTGGTCCGGAACCAGTTGACATTAAAGATCTTGGGCGGGTTGGTCATGCGTTTGCCCATATCGATCCAATGCGCGAAGTAGTCGCCCATGTGATAGCCGCAGAAGGGCAGCATTGCCATGGGGTCGCGGCGCGTCACGCCAACGGCGCCGGAAGCGGCGGCCGTGGTCTCCGAACCCATAATGGAACCGAGGAACACGCCATGGTCCCAGTCAAAGGACTGGTACACGAGCGGAGCGGTTTTGGCGCGCCTTCCGCCAAAGATAATGGCGGAAAGGGGAACGCCCTGCGGGTTTTCAAACTCGGAGGAAAGGGCGGGGCAGTTGAGCGTCGGCGCGGTGAACCGG
>USJY01000207.1 GCA_900555065.1 uncultured Eubacteriales bacterium | reverse complement strand
CGCTATCTGCGCGACAACAACCCCATCCGCGTGAGCCGCTCCCTGCGCGATTTGGCGTATAAGGCGCTGCGCTCGCGCGACGCGCTCGTGTACCGCCTGAACCGCGAACCGGACATTCGGGAAATCGCGGAGGAAATGGACGCCCGGGAAGAGGACGTCGCCATGGCGTTGGAGGCCATTCAGGATCCCGTGTCGCTTTTCGATCCCATTTATCAGGACGGTGGGGACGCCATTTATGTGCTCGACCAGGTGAAGGACGCGCGCGTGGACGAAAACGATTGGGTGCGCGATATTTCCATCAACCAGGCGCTGCAAAAGCTGGGCGAGCGCGAACGAAACATCATTCGCAGCCGGTTTTTCGAGGGCCGCACGCAGATGGAAGTGGCGGGGGAAATCGGCATTTCCCAGGCACAGGTCAGCAGGCTGGAGAAATGCGCGCTTGACCGGATCAAGAGCCAGATATAAATTGTGCGGCCGACATGTCCGCGCCCCGTTAGCGGGCGCGGTTTTTCATGATTTAGTCCTTTACTTCATCTGCAAAAAATGCTAAAATATGATAATAAGTACGCAAACTCTGGTAAAGGATCAATCGGTGTATGTTAGATAGGCAAACGGATACCAACAGGCGGGTCGGCCCGGACGAAATGCAGCGTCAGCGCCAGTTTCGCGACCGGGTCGCAGAATATGTGCAGGCGGCGGCGCAGCGTGCCGGGCGTCCATTGCGCGCGCATATTGTCACATACGGCTGCCAGCAGAACGAGGATGATTCCGAGAAATTGATGGGAATGCTGGTGGATATGGGCTTTGTTCCGGCCGGCCGGCGGGAGGATGCGGACGTCATTCTCGTCAACACCTGTACCATACGCGATCACGCGGAGCGTAAAGCGCTTGGCAATATAGGCGCGCTCAAAGGTTTAAAGCGTGACAATCCGCAGCTGAAAATCGGCGTGTGCGGATGCATGGTGCAGCAGCCGCATATTCCCGAGGAAATGAAGAGCAAGTTTTTGCATGTGGACTTCATTTTCGGCCCGCACGACATATACCGTTTTCCCGAAATCCTGTATAAATCCTATTTCGGCGCGGAGCGTGCAAGCTATGTGCGTCAGAGCGAGGGTCGAATCGCAGAGGGTCTGCCGCAGTATCGGCGGCAGACGGCTACGGCCTATGTCACAATCATGTCCGGCTGCAACAACTACTGCTCCTATTGTATCGTGCCGTATGTGCGCGGCAGGGAGCGCAGCCGGGATGAATCGGCGATTCTGGACGAAGTATCGGGCCTTGTGCGCGGCGGATGCAGAGAGATCACGCTGCTTGGACAGAACGTGAACTCCTATGGCAGGGATCTGTCCGGCAGCGTCTGCTTTTCCGAGCTGCTGCGGGATATAGATTCCATTCCGGGCGATTTTCGGATTCGGTTTATGACCTCGCACCCCAAGGATATAGGCAGAGACGTGATCGACGCTATGGCTGACTGCGCCAAAGTGTGCAAGCAGCTTCATCTTCCCGTGCAGTCCGGCAGCGATGAAATCCTCCGACGCATGAACCGGAAATACACCGCGGCCGATTATATGGAAATAATCCGCTATGCCCGCGAGCGTATGCCGGGGATCGTTCTGTCGAGCGATATCATCGTCGGGTTCCCTGGTGAAACGGAGCAGATGTTTGAGGACACGCTGCGCCTTGTAACGCAAGTGCGTTACGATATGCTGTTCAGCTTTATCTATTCCAGGCGAAAGGGCACGCCAGCGTTCGATATGGAAGGCCAGATCCCCTATGCGGACAAGCTGCGCCGTTTCAACCGGCTTATCCAGGCGCAAAACGCCATATCCGCGGCTGCAAACGAGCAGTACCGCGGCCAGACCGTCCGCGTATTGTGCCTTGGCAGAAACGAAAAGAACCCGGCCCTGCTCGAGGGGCGGACGGACGGCAACAAGCTTGTATTCTTCCAGGGCGGCGACGCGCTTGTAGGGAATTTTGCAACCGTGCGTATCACCGAACCAAAGACCTATTTTATGTTCGGAGAAATTCAATAAATGAGAGGAAATGCGAAATGGATCAGATCAGACAGACAATAGCCGTGCTTGGAGAGCAGATTCGGCAGTCAGATGCATATAGGGAATATGTGGAGGCGGACGCGCTTTACCATGCCGACGCGCCGCTTCAGGCGCTTGTAGATGCGTTCAATAAGGCGCGGCAGACGCTGATGGACGACGATTGCTTCCTGCCCTATGCCACGCGGGAAATCCCCGCGCTCACGCGGCAGGCCCGCCTGGTGTGCGCGGCGGAGAACGCCGAGGCGCTGCGCAACGGCATAGACCGCCCCGTAGGCGACGCGGACAACGGCGCGCGCCTCGCGCTGGGCCAGGCGGTGGAATACCGCTTTGCGGAGGAGAGCGTGGTTTCGCGCGTGCGGTTGGTGTTCGACAGCGATTTGAACGATGAAACCATGCCCGAATACGAGCGCAACCTCAAGCGGAATATGATTTGCAACCGCCCGCGCAATTTGCCGGACACCTATGTGCCCAAGACCATGACGCGCGCATACCGCGTCGAGGGCATCACGGCGGAGGGCATTGTGCCGCTGGTGGAAGAGACGGAAAATTATCAGCGCCTGCGCACGCACGCGGTGCAAGCGAAGCTCCTGGGCGTCCGCTTTGTGCCGCTGGCTACCTGGGGCGCGGAGGATTGCCACCTGTTCGCCTTTGACGCGCGCTGACGGGCAGGCATGGTCACGCTTGGTCTGGGGGCTGCTCGCCGCGGCGCTTGCGATAGGCGCTGGGCGGGCAGCCCTTTTCCCGCTGGAAAACGGTGGAAAAATAATTGGAATCCCCATAGCCGAGCGCATAGGCGATTTCGCTGACGGGCATATCCGTGTTTTCCAGGTAGACCACGGCGTCGCGGATGCGCAGGGCGTTGATATACGCGCGCAGGGAAAGGCCGCTCATGGCCTTGAACATGTGGCTCAGGTAGGAGGCGCTGCAATGGTTCGCCTTGGCCAGGGTTTCCAGGGAAAGGTTTGTGCGGTAGTGGTCTTCCAGATAGGCCACGACCCTTTGATAGAAAACATCCCGCGCACGGCCGCCGGGCAGGTCGCGAAAATCGCCCTGGGGTACGCTTTGCGCGAGAAAGGCCAGCATATCGGCCAGCGGACGGATGCGCGGCCGGAGCTCTTCCAGGGGCGGAATGGCGGTGCTCTGTGCCGGCAGCAGGGAAAGGAGCTTGTTCCGGTCGATGGGCAGCCGCTTTGCCGCGTGATTCGCGCGCGCCAGGGCGGTTTGCGCCTGCGCCGGATAGCCGCTCACGGAAACGATTCCGCAT
>USJY01000206.1 GCA_900555065.1 uncultured Eubacteriales bacterium | reverse complement strand
TTCTGTCCATTCTGTAAAAGCAGGCCTGCTTCGTCCCGTTTCCCGGCGCGCCCGATTGATTCCGGGCGCGTTCGGACGCCGCCCGCATCCCCTTCCGGCAGCTGTGGTCCCGGAATCCGCCGTCGCCGTCGCCGTTCGCCGTCTCGCCGCCGTCATTCGCTCCCGGCCGTCCGCGGCGGGGTTTGCGGCGCTGCCGGGTTTTTTTATGGATAGAATCACCCGCGCTGTATTCCTCCCTGCTCTTTTGCCGGTAACGGCATATTGGGCCCGGCCGCCCGGCAGGCTCCGTGCCGTCCCTGTTCGCTTTTGTCTCCCGATTTTTTCTCGCCTGTAACCGCCCGGACTCCATCTTTTTTCACGCATCGGTCCCGCCGTCGCCGCCGCCTGCGGACACAAGCGCTTGCGCCGGCAGAGCGGATGTCCGCCATATCTTGAACATATCCGTCCGCGCCTTCGTCCGCGCGCGGTTTTTTGGGAGTAAAAATGCAAATCCCGCGTATTGACAGGGCGTATGAAGATCATGTATACTTTTCAGGCATAGCAGGAAAAACGCGGAGAAACGCGCGGCGATCCCGCCGTCCGTTTTACGCGCCGGCTTTGCGCGGCGCCTGGATCTGCGCGCGGTTATGCCGCGCGCGCACGGCCCGCGCCGAACCTGGAATCAGGATGGTAAACCGGAGCGGATGGTAAACCGGAGCGAAGGAGGCGAACCCATGGCAGGCGTAAAAAGCGGAGTCAGTCAGGCGCCGTGTTCGGCGGCAGCCCGTGTATTCGCGCGCTTTTCAGCCTGTAAAGTCCGCTTTTCCGGGCGCATGCCGGCCCTATCTGCAACGGGAACGGAACCAGACGGCCCAAACGCGGCCGAATCCCATAACCGCGCCGGAGTGCGGACGGTGCGCCTATACGCGCATGGCGCCGCTGCGGCTGCAGGGCTCTCCCTGTCCGGCGCACGTCGGGATCGGGTCGCGGCTTGCGCCGCCTGCGGGCGGTCCGGCCGGTTTACGGCTGTCCGGGTCCGCGCCGCGCCTGAACGCGCCGGCAATCGACGCCGCGCGCATGTACGGATGGGACGGGGCGGCCGTATCCGCCCGGCCCGTCGCGGTAAACGAGAGAGAGAACGGCGCAAACCCCGCCGTTTCGGAAGCCAGCGCAGGGCGCGCCGCGTTCGGCGCGTCTGGATCCGGCCCGAAAAATGCTGGCGGCGGCGCTTTTGCGCGGAGAGCGGATCAGTTTGTTTTGTCCGGGCCCGCCCGGCAAAAACGCAAGCGGGCGTAATATGCAGAATTGACGTGTGCTTTGGCGAAGGTCCGGCGAAAGCCGGGGCGCTCTCAATTTTGTGTGGAGACGCTCAGGCGAAAGGATATATTCGGGAGCATACTATGGAACATAGACAGATTACAAGACCGGGCATGCTGTGGACGTTTTCTGAAAAGTGCCGGTGGCTGTTCGTCACGGCGCTGCTCGGCTCGGTTTTGAACACGGTATTTAATACGGTAACGCCGCAGATACTGCGGCTTACGGTGGACTCCGTCATCGGCGACGCGCCGCTTGACCTGCCCGCCGTTCTTTTGGCGCCCGTACAGGCTTTGATCGCGGGCAAGTCCATCGGCACGCTGCTTCTGTACGCGGCGGCGGCCGTCGCGTTGTCCGCGGCCCTGTCCGGGTGCTGTTTTTACGTCTACCGCGTCTGCACCATCCGCTGCGCGGAGACATTTACAAAAAACATGCGCGACCGCCTGTTTTACCACATCCAGCGCCTGCCGCTGTCCTGGCACAGCGTCAACCAGACGGGCGACATCGTGCAGCGTTGTACGTCGGATGTGGACGTCATCCGCAGTTTTATCGCGGGCCAGCTGACCGAGGTGTTCCGCATCGTATTTCTCATCATATTCGCCCTGTCGGTCATGTTCGCCATGAACGCGACGCTGTCGCTGATCGCGCTGGCGTTTATTCCGATTGTCGTGGCGTATTCGTTTATATTTTATCGGAAGATCAGCTCGCGTTTTCGGGATGCGGACGAGGCGGAGGGCGACCTGACCGCCGACGTGCAGGAGAACCTGACCGGCATGCGCGTAGTCCGCGCCTTTGGCCGCGAGCGGTATGAGATTGAGAAATTCGATAAAAAGAACAACTATTTCGCGGAACTCTGGATGCGCCTGGGCGACGTGCTGAGCCTGTTCTGGGGCATGGGCGACTTTTTCAGTTGCCTGCAGGTGCTGTTCGTCATCACCTTCGGCGCGATTTTCGCCGCGAACGGCGAGATTACGCTCGGCACGTTCATCGCCTTCATCTCGTATAACGGCATGCTTGTCTGGCCCATCCGCAACCTGGGCAGGATCCTGTCCGAGATGAGCAAATCCGGCGTATCCTTTGCGCGTATCGGCGAGATCCTGAGCGCGCGGGAGGAGGACCGTGGCGGCGCTGCGCTGCCGGCGCTCACGGGCGACGTGGAATTCCGGCACGTCAGCTTTTCCTATGACGGCGCGCCGGTGCTCGACGATGTAAGCTTTACCGTAAAAGCCGGCAGGACCCTGGCCATCCTCGGCTCCACCGGGTCCGGCAAGTCCACGATCGCCCAGCTGCTCACCCGGCTGTACGAGCTGCCGGCGGGCTGCGGCGATATCCTCGTCGACGGCGTGGACGTGCGCGACGTCCCGGTCGAACACCTGCGCGCGAAGATCGGCCTTATAAATCAGGAACCATTTTTGTTTTCGAGAACCATTGGGGAGAACATTGCCATCACCCGTCCGGACGCGACCATGGACGAAATCCGTGCCGCGGCGCGCACCGCGCATATCGACAGTGAAATCCTCGAGTTCAAAGACGGCTACGACACCGTCGTGGGCGAGCGCGGCGTGACCCTGTCGGGCGGGCAGAAACAGCGGGTGGCCATCGCGCGCACCCTGCTGGCGCAGACGCCCGTCATCATATTTGACGATTCTCTTTCCGCCGTCGATGCGCAGACGGACAGCGCCATCCGCAAGTCGCTCGCGGCGCGCGGCCGCGGCGCGACGACGATCATCATCTCGCACCGGATCACGACGCTGATGCAGGCGGACGAGATCATCGTTTTGGAGCAGGGCCGGATCACCGAGCGCGGCGATCACGACGCGCTGCTCGCTGAGGGCGGGGTATATAAGAGCATATACGATATCCAGATGCGGCCCGGCGCGGGAGCTGCCGCGCCCGCCGCGTCGGCGCAGGAAGGAGCGTGAACCGCCATGGAACCATTTGAAGAGCTGGAAAAGGGCCGGTCCTTTGATCTGAAAAAGTGGAAAGGACTGTTCCCCTTCCTGGCAAAATATAAAAAACAGTTTTTTA
>USJY01000205.1 GCA_900555065.1 uncultured Eubacteriales bacterium | reverse complement strand
TTGAAAACTGGTATAAGGTGCAGGCGCAGGAGGAGCGCGACCACGCGCTGCTGTTTTTCCAGTACCTGCTCAATAACGGCGTCGCCGTCAGCTTCGGCGCCGTCGATGCGCCGGACTGGACGCGCGGCGACCACATGACCCCGCTGAAAAAAGCGCTCGAGCACGAGCAGTACGTCACCTCGCTCATCAACGGCATCTACGCCGCCGCGTATGACGACCGCGACTTCCGCACCATGCAGCTGCTCGACTGGTTTGTCAAAGAGCAGGGCGAGGAGGAGAAGAACGCCGCCGATCTCATCACGAAAATGGAGCTTTTCGGCACGGACGCCAAGGGCCTGTATATGCTCAACAGCGAGCTCAAGGCTCGCGTCTACGCGGCCCCGTCGCTCATGCTGTAAGCGCATTGCGCAGCAAAAAGCCGCCTCGGTCCAAATTGGACCGAGGCGGCTTTCGTTTCTCTTTCAGAGCGCGGCAAAGATGCGCGCGCCCCGCTGTTTCACCCAGTGGAGCAGCAGCGCGCTGCCCGCCGCCGTCACGACGGCGAAGATGGCCAGATACACCGCTGCACTCAGCGCATTGCCGCACAGGAAGTACAGCCCGCCAAGCGCGAGGGCATAAAACCAGTTGGCAAAGAGCGAGAGCATCACGCAGCCGCTCTGCTTGATGGGCGTGGTCTCGTTGGTCCACGTCAGGTTCGGCATCTTGAGCCCGAGCGCGAGCGCGGCCAGCGCGCTCAGCAGGGTATACAGCAGCGCCACGATCACCAGCAGCGCCTTCTCCAGCGCGCTGCCCGGCAGCACAATGACCATGCACAGGGCGCAAAACAGCACCGGCACGCCGGTCAGCACGAGCTGCACGTCCAGCTTCGCGCGCAGCGCCTGCCACGGTACGACCGGCAGCGACTGCACGAGCCACAGATTCCTGCCCTCGAGCGACACGGCGGGCGCGGCCATGTCGTTCATCGACGCGAGCAGGCACACCGCCGCGCACATCAGCACCGGCACAACGCCCACATTGCCGCTGAACACGTCGGCCAGCATCCGGCCGAGCGCGCCGCCCTTGATGAGCAGCACGATGCCCGCCACCGGCAGCATCAGAATGCCGAGTCCGCAGTTGAGCATATAGTTCGGGCTGGCCGTGAAGCGGCGCAGCTCCTTGCCGAACAGCGCCCGCTGCACGCTCTGCGCGCGCACGGCCCTGTGCTCGAAGCGCACCTTCTTCACGCTGCCGGTCGCCGTGGCGATCTTCAGGAAGCTGCGCGCGATGCCCCACAGCGTCAGCGCGAGGAGCGCCGCCTGCGTGACCGTCACGATCCCCATCGCCAGCCAGTCGCCCGCGCCGACGCTGCCGAACAGGTACAGCAGATACGCCGAGCCCCGGATCTTCATGCCGTACACGGCGGCGTTTTCCACCAGCAGTGTGATGAGCGCCTGCGCCTTGTAGTACACGAAGTAATACGCCGCCAGAAACAGCAGCGACAAAAGCGGGGCCAGATAATACAGGACGCTGTCGCTTCGGCCGGTGAGATACAGCAGCGGATAGTACTGGAACAGGGCGAGCGGCACGACATACGTAAGGACTTTCAGCACCGTATCCCCATACACGGAAAAGGGGTAGCTGCCAAACTCCCGGCCGCCGTCGGTAAACACGTTCATGAATTCCAGGCCGTCGATCGTAAAGAAAGTCAGCGCCGCATAGATTACGAACAGTCCGCCGAATACAAGCGCCCCGCAGACCGACATGAGCGCGAGCAGAGCGGCACGGGCGGCCGTCCAGTGCACGCCGCTTGCCGGGACGGCATAGCAGAAGATGAGAACGGCCTGGATGAGCCGGCCGAGCCGGCTGATATCGAATCTGGAAGCCAGAACCTGGAATACGAGGCCGCGCGGACGCACCATGATCCGGTCGAACTCGCCGCTCAGGATCATGGTCGGGAAGGTATCAAAACCGCGCACAAACAGCTCGGCGAGGCCGAACGAGAAGTAAACCGTGCCGAAGCAGAGCATGACCTCGCCAAAGGTAAAGCCGTCGACCGCCCGGAACCGCGCCATGAGGAAATACACGGCGAGGACGGCGGTGCCGGACAGCAGCAGCTGGCCGAGCAGCGTCATGAAAAAAGAAGCCTTGTACTCCATGGCGCTTTTGACAATAATGGACAGGTATTTTTTATAGAGTCTCATAAAAAACCTCCTCTCACACGGCGCGTTCATCCGCCCTGGACGGCAACGCGGCGCAGCGCCCGACGCATCCAGGCCCGGCCCAGCGCCAGCAGCACGACGATCCACACGACTTGCAAGGCGAGCCGGATCCAGAGCTCCTCCCCAGCTAGATTGCCGCTGTAAACACGCAGCGGCAGGTCCTGCATACCCCCGAAAGGCGAATACTCGACCGCCTGACGCAGGCCGTCCGGGAAAAAGGGCAGCGGGATCAGCGCGCCGGTAAACAGTTCGGTGAAGGACAGGATAATCATACGCAGGCCCATGGGAGACATGGTATAGAACGTCGCGATATAGATGAGCATGCAGAAGGCGACGACGAGGATTGTCCCCAGAAAAAGCGTCGCCAAAAACAGGACGAACGCGGGCATGTCCGCCGGCAGCGCAAGGCCGTACGGGTACGGGAGAAAAGCTGCGACGCACAGGATGGGCAGGCAGCGCAGCACGGCCCGGGACAGGCGCGCCGCCGCATTTTTGACAAACCACATATTGTAAAGGTCCATTGGCCGCGCAAGCTCGTAGGCGATGTTTCCAGTGCGTATATTCTCAAATATTTCGTTGTCAAGAAACCACAGAAACAGCAAAGTCATAAAGGCCTGCTGCAGCCAGATATAACAACTCGTCTGCGAAAAGCCCATGGGGAACACGGACGGGTCGCTGTTGTAAAACGCCCAGAACAATAGCACATTCATCCCGCCCCAGGCAAACTGTGTGGCTATGCCCGCCAGGGCAGCGGCCCGGTATTGCAGGCCGCAGAAGAACCGGATACGGAAAAAGCTCCAATATTTTTTCATAATAGCCTCCGAAATCAGCCTGTGCAACGGTTCAGACGCCGAACTCGCGGTACAGGGAAACGACCATCTCCTCCGCGGTAGCGCCGGCGACGGAAAGATCGGTAATCTCCGCGCGACGGCTCAGGAGGCTGATTGCGTCCGAAACACGCAGTACGGCGGTATCCACTTCGAACACGGCGCGGCCCGGCTGGGACGAGCCCTCCCGGCCGGTTTCGTCCACCCGCACGAGCCCGGCGCACTCCTCAAAACAGCCGCCCGCGTACTCGACCGTAATCCGCCGCCGCGAATCGCGGCGCTTCATCAGCTCCTGCAACGAACCGTCGAGCAGAATACGCCCT
>USJY01000204.1 GCA_900555065.1 uncultured Eubacteriales bacterium | reverse complement strand
AAGCGCGCCGCCAACGCCTCGTCGTGCACATCCCGGGCGTAAAGGTCTTCGCAATACTGCGGCACCACCGCCACTGTGCGCCGCGGCGCAATGGCGCGCGCGTACGTCAGCCGAAGGATTCGTTGTAGTGTGCAATGGCGCGCGCCACGGTCTGTACGGCTTCCTGCCGGCCCATGGCCGCGTCGACCGCCGTCTGCCTGCCCTCAAGGGTTTTGTATACTGAGAAAAAGTGGCGCATTTCGTCAAAGATGTGGGCGGGCAGTTCGCTGATGTCGCGATAAGAGCTGTACGTCGGGTCGCCGAACGGAATGGCGATGATTTTTTCGTCGTTCATATTGTCGTCCACCATACTGATGACTCCGATGGGGTAACAGCGTACCATTACGAGCGGGTCAATCGCTTCGCTGCAGAGCACGAGCACGTCGAGCGGGTCTTTGTCATCGGCATAAGTGCGCGGAATAAATCCGTAGTTGGCGGGGTAGTGCGTGGAGGTATAGAGCACGCGGTCGAGCACGAGCAGGCCGGTCTCCTTATCGAGCTCGTACTTGCGCTTGCTGCCTTTTTCAATCTCGATTATGGCGATAAAGTCCTCGGGCTGAATTCGATCCGGGGAGATACTGTGCCAGATGTTTTGCATGTTTATTCCTCTTTCGTTCGATTTTTCTGCTTTTATTCTACTATAAACGACGCCGCAACGCAACAGGCGCCGCGCGGGTTGTTTTTGTGCCGGCGCGCGAAAATAAGTATTGAACCGGGAGGCTGGGAATATACTGCCAATATAGGGGTGCTGCCGCGCGCCTGCATGTGCGGGAAAGCCGTGCTTGTACAGGCGAAAACGAGGGCGAAGCGGCGGGCGCGGGCGCGTACAGGCGGGATCGCGGCGCAGGCACACACAAAACGGGCGGCGGGCATATACTGCAATAGAAGCGAGTGAAAGGAATGGATGGCGATGTGCGGACGGGGAAGGGGCAAAGGCGTATTATTCGGCGTGGGTATGCTGCTGATCGGTATGGCTGCGGGCGTGCTTATCGCCATGGTTATCCCTTACAGCGTAATCGTATTCCTGCTCGCCTTCATCCTACTCATTTTGGGATTCTTGCTTGTAAAGTAACGGGAGGAAGCAGTATGAAAGTAGTCGTCGTAAGACCGCCGCGGTTCGTAAGCGGGTTTCTCCGGACCATTTTCAAGATCGGCCGCGGGAAATAGGCAAAAAGCCAGCAATACATAAGAGCAAACCGGGTGCGGCGCGTTATGCGCCGGCCCGTTTGCTTTTTTCGCCAAACTTGCATAAAACGCCGCTGAAAACAATATATATGTGCTGTACCGGTAAACGTTTAATGGATAGATAAAACAGTGAATGAGGTGTTTTCATGGATATGTCCCGCAGGGCGGTCAGGGTATGTGAAAAGGTGTTTGAAGCGTGCAGCGAATGTATCAAAGAGCTGGAGGTTGTAATTCCGGACTATTACCCGGAGGTTATGAAAATCGTCCGTACAGAGGCGATTCCGATGGTGCGACAGAACCGGATCAGCGCAGGCAAGCTCTCGGTAGAGGGAAACCTGCTCTTTGTTCTGCTCTACCAGTCGGGCGACGGCAAGGGGCTGTGCAGCTATACCTGCCAGACCGATTTTACGCATATATTTGAACTGCCGTCCGAACTGCAGGGCAACGTACGCTCCCACGCCAAGACGGAATATGTGAGCTGCAAACTGCTCTCCAGCCGCAAAGGGATTCTCAAGGCGGTGCTGGGCGTATATACCAGCATTACTGCCGAACGTCAGATCAGCCTGCCCGCGGCCGAGGGCGAGGACATTCTGCTGCTCACAAAGCCGGTGCGCGCCTCTGAAATAGTCGGGTTCGGCGAGAAGTTCTTCAAAATTGCCGAGACGGGCGAACTGGACGCAGGGCAGGGAATGGTCGGCGCGCCGCTGCGCACAGACGCGTTCGCCATGTTCAGGGAACAGAAGATCATCAACAACAAAGTCATCGCCAAAGGCGAGCTGAACGTACGCACCCTGTACGTGACCGACGACGACCGGATCGACAGCGCCGCGTTCGTGTTCCCCTTCTCACAGATAGTGGACGTGGACGGCGTGGACGACGGCTGCGATTGCAGCGTAAAGTTCGGACTGTGCGATATGAACGTCAACCTGACCGAGTCCGTGGACGGGAGCAGGAGCGTATTTGAATACGACTTTACCCTTTCGGCCAACGCCGTGGCCATGCGTACAGCCGAGACGGAACTGATCTGCGATGCGTTTAATACGGGCTATGAAATGACGACCGAGCTCAAAACCGCGACGTTCGAACAGTATTCCGGCACTGTGCGCGGCACGGCCACCATCAAGCAGCGCGTGGCGATTTCAGAAGGGATCACCGACGTGTGCGACGTGACCGGCGCCGTCCGCATCGATACGAGCGAGACGGTAGGCGCCGTCGTCAAGCTCAGCGGCGGTATTGACTTGAAGATTCTGTGCCTTGACGGGGAGGCGGAGATGATCAGCGTGGATAAGTCGGTCTCCTTTGACGCCGAGTTTCCCGTAACGGCGGGCGCGAACATGCGCTACGAACCCGAGGCAACCATTCAGTCTGTAACTGCGGAGCCTGTCGGCGAGAACGAACTGGAGCTCAAAATCCAGCTGTATGCGGAAATCGGCGTATATATGAGCAGCCGGGAGGAATATCTGAGCGATATGCATATCGACGAGAGCCGCGCCAAGACCACAAGCGGCCTGCCGGTCGTATCCGTCTACTTCGCGACGGCGGGCGAGCCGGTCTGGGACATCGCCAAGCGCTATAACGTCAGCCCCGCGCGCATCCGCGAACTCAACGGCGTGGACGGAAACGCCATTACCGAGACCAAGCGTCTGCTGCTGCCCCGCCGCTGCCGCTGATAAAAAGATACCGGCCGCGTTTCCGCGACAGCGGTACGCGGCCGGCCCGCCATAGACCGCCAGCCGGATGCGGGGCGGGACACATGCGGCCGGAGGACAAGGACCCTGTCCTCCGGCCTTTGCGCTGCGGTTCAGGGCTGCGGATGCGCGACGAAATACAGCAGCGCCTTTGTCCGGTTTTGCAGGCTCAGGACGCGCTGCTGGACGCCGTCGTCGTATTCCCAGAGCTGCCGGCGCGCGCAGGTCGGGAATTCCGATGCAATGTCCGCAGCGTAAAAGCTGCCGTCGCGCGGGCGCCAGACGTCTGTGACCGTCGTTTGGCCGTCCGCCGTCCGGATGGTGACGGCGGCTGGCATGGAGACGCCGCTTTCCGCCGTAGTGTTCCCGCTGCGCAGAGCCGAGGCGCGGAAGGTCTCGGTGCATTCCCACAGGTATATTTTCTTTGTGTGCGCGTCCGTCTGTTCGCAGAGCAGGATTTTTATG
>USJY01000203.1 GCA_900555065.1 uncultured Eubacteriales bacterium | reverse complement strand
TGGGATGGCTTTCTCCCTCAGAATTTACTGTCCAATATGTTTGACAAACCTACAGCGAATATAATGGTACGAAAAATAATACATATTGACAGCGAAAAATGCAATGGCTGCGGGCTATGTGTTCAGGCATGCCATGAAGGTGCGATCGGCCTTGTGGACGGGAAGGCGGTTTTACTGCGGGATGATTACTGCGACGGGCTGGGCGACTGCTTGCCAGCCTGTCCGACGGGCGCAATTACTTTTGAAGAGAGGGAAGCCGCTGCGTACGATCCTGCAGCGGTGCAGGCGTCGAAAAAGAATCCGGAACGCCTGCCCTGCGGCTGTCCGGGCACGCAGTCAAAATCAATTGAACGCAGCGCCTGCGCTGAACCGGCCGCCGCGCATCAGATGTCGGAGCTGCGTCAGTGGCCCGTTCAAATAAAACTGGTACCGGTAACAGCGCCCTATTTTCAAAATGCGCAATTACTGATAGCGGCGGATTGTACGGCATATGCCTACGGTAATTTTCATGCGGATTATATCAGGAACAGAATCACGCTGATCGGATGTCCGAAACTTGACGCAGAAGATTACAGTAAAAAGCTAACTGAAATATTAAAGCATAACGATATAAAATCCGTGACAGTCGTCCGTATGGAGGTGCCCTGCTGCGGAGGAATCGAAAATGCTGTAAAAGATGCACTGCGCGAAAGCGGAAAACTGATTCCATGGAGCGTTCAGGTCGTTTCAACGGATGGAAGAATTATGGAGCAATAAGTTCTGCATAGAATAGCGAAAGAGAGGAGGCGGTCGTAACCCCGCCTCCTTTTGATATGTTTTTCAGTTGGGAAATGAATGCGATATTTCTCAGGCGCTGCGGTCGTTCGTACTGCGGCCGTAGACGACTATGTACGCGCTGTCCTAGTAAACGTTGCGCCCGTAATCAAATCCGTCCGGAATAAAATCAAGGCATGAACGGCCGGCGCTAAAAAATAAATGATACAGCAAGCGCAACAATTGCGCAGATAACGCCCAATAAACCGAAAACATAGACCAAACATCCGGGTAAACACCCGCCTCTGTATGGCCTGTATGGTCTGTGCGGAGGCGGGGGAGGCGGTCTGTGACCTGCTGGCCCCTGCCTGCCTGGCGGCCGTCCCCTGAATCCACCCGGCACGCAGCGGCCTCTAAACGCTGGCATAATACGTCCTCCTTCAGTTATTAACGGAGAACAATATAAAATAGTAACCATGATTTTAATGTGCGTTATGCCCCCGCAAAGCCTTGTAAGATCAAGCATTTACGGGGGCGTCTGTAAAGAAGCAATGAAAATGATATCCGTGTAAAGTGTTGATAAGGGCGCGAACCCGCAAAAGGTTGGTAGCGGCATCGAGCCGTCGCTAGGCGTTTACAACCGAGCAGGCGAGCCGAGCGTGACTTTTTGCGTAAAAGGAGACGCAGCGGAATGAGCGCGTCGGTAACTTTTGAAAAAAAGTCGCCGCAAGCGATATGAAACTTGCGGCGACATGGGGTGGAAGATGGGACTCGAACCCACGGTCTCCAGAGCCACAATCTGGCGCTTTAACCAACTAAGCTACAACCACCATATTCAATTACAAATTGGCGCGCCTGAAGGGACTCGAACCCCTGACCCACTGCTTAGAAGGCAGTTGCTCTATCCGGCTGAGCTACAGGCGCTTATCTCAATCCTTAACTGTTGATGACCTTTTCAAACTCGGGCAGAACGCCGATTCCGTCAGTGCGGTGCGGAGGAAGCTGATATATGTCGTGTCCTGGGAAATCATTGCCTTCGATGAGAATCGGGCCGTCTTTGGTTACGCATACGTCCCAGCCCACAAGTCCGACCTGGGGGACAATAAGCCCGGCTTCCTTAACAAGGGTAAGCACCTGATCCCAAAGGGGGATAACAAAGCCCTTAATGGGCACGCCGGTGAGCGGATGCGCTTCATACAGGTTGCCCGCCTTATCCAACGCGGGATATTCGATGCGTCCCGTCTCCTTGTTGATGGGTACGACCATGCCGCCGCTGTTGAAGTTGTCGACAATGTTGCCGTTACCAATACGCAGATATGCGGCGATTACGTGTACGATGCCGTCCTTGAGCAGCGTAATGACGCGGCAGGTGTTCACCGCGTACGGATGCAGGGCCATAAGGTCGGGGTGCTGTACGGCGACTTCTTCCAGCAGAGTCAGGTTATGCGCGTTTAAATATGCAAACAGCGTCTTGGCATCGTGCTCGCTTGCGGTGATCTTTTCAATCCCCTTGCCGCACATGCCGTCGGCCGGCTTTGCCATAAATACCGCATGCCGTTCGATAAACGCCTGGAACTGCTCGAAAGTCGCTTTACTCAGGTCGAGCCAGTCACGTTTGACGTACTTGGAAAACAGAGTGTTGAACGACAGCTTATTTTCGATAAGCGGCATATACTTAGGGTCGTTAAACCGCTTCATAAACGCGTTATTTTTCCCGCGTGTAACAACGGTTTTTCTCTGCCGCCGGTTAAGATTGTACATTTCAAACAGCGCATAGTCCATATAACCGGCCTGATAGGCGATCCCGCAGTAGACCATATCCAAAAAAATACGGACTTTCGCTTTCCCGCTTTTTTCATGCACTTCGTCGATTTTCTGGAACATCTGCTTATAATTCAATCCGGCGATGCGGGAGACGAGATACTTGACCTTGCCCATGTTCACTCATGTCCTTTCGGGATTGGTATGTAGCGGATGTACCGTATAAATCGAATGAAACGGGTGGAGCGGGTGATGGGAATCGAACCCACGTAACCAGCTTGGAAGGCTGGAATTCTACCATTGAACTACACCCGCATAATTGCCAAACAATAATAACACAAACAGGGCGGCGTTGTCAACATGTTTTCTGTTATCCTATGCAAAATATGTGAAGAATATAACGCAAATCCCTCGGCTTTTTCTGACACAATGCGATCCTGCCGAGGTATATAATGAAGTCATAGCCTTATGCAAAGGAGGGAGCGCATGCCGCAGACTGTTTATATTGACGTGCTGTTTTTCGTCAATTTCATTCTGGACGCGATGATTTTTCTTTCGGCGGCTACGCTCCTGCGTCAAAGGATTCGCTGGTGGCGCACCTGCGTCGCGGCGGCCGTAGGCGCGCTGTGTTCCTGCGGCATGTTTTTCAGCGCTATCGCGCCCTGGCTTATCAATGTTTTGGCCCTGTTGCTTTACATACTATGCGCTTATATCGTGTTTGGATTCCATGGGGTCAAGCCGTTTGTAAAAAATAGCCTTATCACCGTAGTGTGCGCCTTTGTCTACGGCGGCGTCGCGTTCGCGCTTTATCTGTACACGGGCACGCTCGCACGCCTCCTCGCGGCGCTCGGCTCGACGCTCGGCACTCTCCTCGCGTTTTTCGGCG
>USJY01000202.1 GCA_900555065.1 uncultured Eubacteriales bacterium | reverse complement strand
CCCAAGATTGAGCCAGCGCTTTTCCACACCGTCGCCCGTCCCGATCAGCAGCACGAGAATGAGCAGTATGATTGCAACGCCATAGAACAGCCATGAGACGATTTTCAAATATTTATAATTGACCTTGGAGGTAAAAAACATAATCATAAAGCCGAGCAGGGCGAACGTAATCTGCCGCTTGATGTAGTAGTAGCTGTCCCCCTCCTCAAAATAGGCGGTCGCAAAGCTTGCGGAAAACATCATAACAAGTCCGATTGCCAGAATCACCAGCACCAGGATAAAAAAAGTCATATCCATCGGTTCTTTGATGAAAAAGGAAGTCTTCGTTTCCCGCTTTGTTTTATTCTGTTGCGCGCTCATGCGCCGCGCTTTTGTTTCCATAGGCTGTCTCCCAACGGACCGGCTGTACTCGGTTATTTACAGTAAAAGCTTCCTGTCGCGAGATAGGCGATCATACACGCGATCAGTGAAATCAGGGTAAAAACGCAAACGACCTTCACTTCGCTCCAGCCGCACATTTCGAAGTGATGATGAATCGGCGCCATTTTAAATATACGCTTTTTCGTAAGTTTATATACGAGCACCTGCAAAACGACGGACAAAAGTTCCGCCACATAGACGATTCCCGCAATCACAACGATCTCCGGAATATTGAGGCAGAACAGCAATCCCATGACCGCGCCGCCTAGAAAGAGCGAGCCCGTGTCACCCATAAATATCTTCGCTGGATGGAAATTGAAGATGAGAAAGCCGGCCAGGCCGCCGATCACAGCGCTTGCCAGCACCGCTACCGGCTGCGCGCCGCTGCGCAGGCCCGCCGCCAGACAAAAAAGCATAACAGGAATGGTCACAGAGGAGAGCAGGCCGTCCAGGCCGTCGGTAAAATTCACCGCGTTGACCATGCCCACAATCAACAGCAAGGCCAGTATATAATAGGCGAGCCCGAGTTCCAGGACGATATTTGTAAACGGAATTAAAATATTTGTGGTAATCGCGCCGTGCGAATACAGGAAAATCAAAAATGCGGCCGTTGCGAGCACCTGCAAAATCAGTTTCTGCATGGCGGTAAGGCCAAGGTTGCGCTTTTTCTTCACGCTGATATAGTCGTCGCAAAACCCGATCGCACCAAATACGAGCGCGAGCGCGAGCGCCGCGAGCACAGTGACGTCGCCGTGCATGTAATAACCATAACCGGCAATGAGGAACGCCACGACGATCCCCACGCCAAACAGAAGCCCGCCCATGGTGGGAACGCCCTGCTTGCTCTTATGCCATGAAGGCCCCTCTTCCAGTATGCTCTGCCCAAATTTAAGCTTTTTCAAAACCGGGATCATGACGGGTCCCAGCAGCGCCGTAATCACAAAAGCCGTAACGCCGGCCAATATCATTTCCTGTGTCGGCATAATTCTCTCCGTAACGGTCCGCACCGCGGCCGCCTGCTCCCTTGATGGCGGGAGGCGCGCCAGATTCCTGGAGGGTTTAGCGCTACTGTTCAAGAAACGCGCGCAAAACGAGTTCCGTCTGCATACCGCGGCTGCCCTTGAACAGAATGGTATCCCCTGTTTTTGCCAATTTCTTTAATTGTAACACCACAGGGTCACGGTTGTCAAACCAGAGCACATGCTCCGGGGGCATACCGCCTTCCAGCGCCCCTTCACAGATATATCTGGACTGCGCGCCGTAAGCCAGAAGCCAGTCGCAGCTTTTGGCCGCCGCCTCTCCAACCTCCCGGTGCAGTTGTTCGGACATATCGCCCAGCTCCATCATATCGGACAGTACGGCGATCCGCTGCGGCCCTCTGTCGCGCAGCAGGGCAAATGCGGCGCGCATGGAATCGGGCGCGGCGTTATAACAGTCCTCAATTATCCCAATATCATTGTGCACAAATATGTTCTGCCGCATACCGGCATTGCGAAAATTCTTAAGCGCGCCGATGCAGTCGGACATGGGCACGCCGTTGTACAATCCGGCCGTAATCGCCGCCATCGCGTTTAGTACCTGATGCCGTCCCGGCACATTGATCTCGGCGCGCATACGCCCCACGGGCGTAACCGCGTCAAAAGACGCGCCTTCGGCGTGCAGGCTGACCTTTTCCGCACGGAATTTCGCCTGCGGATTCTCTATGGCGTAATACACCGTCTTATGTTTACGCGTGCCTCTGAGCTGCCAGAGCAGCGGGTCGTCTCCGTTGAGAACGAGTACGCCGTCGCGGGGCAGGCCGCGTTCAATTTCGAGTTTTGCCCTGAGGATATTTTCCTGCGACCCCAGGTGTTCCATGTGCGAAAATCCAATGTTGGTAATCACCGCAACGTCGGGCTTTGCAATCCTCGTCAGCGCCGCAATCTCGCCGCGGCGGCTCATGCCCATTTCCAGCACGGCGGCCTCATGTTCGGGCCCGATCCTGAATACGGTCAGCGGCAGGCCGGTTTCGCTGTTATAGTTGCCCTCGGTCTTCAGCGTGTTGTATCTGCTGGCCAGTACGGAGTAAATCCATTCCTTTGTCGAAGTCTTCCCCACGCTCCCGGTCACGCCGACAGTGCGCAGCCGAAACAGCTTTTTATAACCGGCCGCCAGCGCATGCAGCGCTTTGAGCGTGGAGGGAACGCGGATTACGCAGCAGTCCGGCAAATCCGGCAGGGCCGCGTCCTGCTCCGCAAGCACCGCTACCGCGCCTGCGGCGGCGGCCGCGCCTATGTACAGATGGCCGTCGGTCCGCTCCCCCCGGAGCGCTGCAAACAGGCAGCCCGGCGCCGCTTCGCGCGAATCAATGCAGACCTGGCTGACAAACGCATTTCTGTCGCCACCGGCAGGTACGCCGCCAACAAGCTGCAGGATCGTTTCAACTGGAATCGCTATCATTCTATGTGCTCCTCATTCTGACGCGGGAAGCCCCGCGCGGAATTTGTCACTCCTTCAAACCCTTTATCAGTTCCTGTACTATCTTTTTTTCGTCATAGGGATAGACCGTATCCCCGATGATCTGATAATCCTCATGCCCCTTGCCGGCCAGCAGCACCACATCGCCCGCCCGCGCCTGTTCCAGTGCGAACTTTGTCGCGTCACGCCGGTTTTCAATCACGGCAAACGGTGTGTCGAACCCGTCCATGCCCGCCAGTATATCCTTCAGGATCGCGTACGGGTTCTCCCCGCGCGGATTATCTGAAGTCACGACCATGAAGTCGGCATAGGAAGCCGCCGCCCGGCACATCTGCGGCCGTTTGCCCCGGTCCCGGTTCCCGCCGCAGCCGAACAGGGCGATCAGCCGGCCCTGCTTATAGCCGCGGATTGTCCTGAGCACGTTTTCCAGGCCGTCCGGCGTATGCGCATAGTCGATCACCACCTGGAACCCGAGCCCGGTATCGATCGTTTCCATGCGTCCCCCCACGCCCTCGAACTTTGCCAC
>USJY01000201.1 GCA_900555065.1 uncultured Eubacteriales bacterium | reverse complement strand
TGCTCAGCCGGAACGGCGTGCTCTTTGCCCTGCTGGCCGGCGTGGTGCTGGCGGGCATCCTGGCCTGCACCATGTCTACCGCCGACTCTCAGCTGCTCACCGCCGCCTCCAGCGTATCCCAGAATCTGCTGCAGGACGTCCTGCACATCCGGCTGAGCGCCAAGGCCGCCATGCTGGCCGCCCGCGTCACGGTCATTGCCATTGCCGTGGTCAGCGTGGCGCTGGCCTGGGACCCCAACAGCTCGGTATTTACCATCGTCTCCTTCGCATGGGCCGGCTTCGGCGCGACCTTCGGCCCGCTCATGCTCTTCTCCCTGTTCTGGAAACGGACCACCCGCGCGGGCGCCATTGCCGGCATGGTGAGCGGCGGCGCGACGGTGTTTATCTGGAAACTGCTGCTCAATCCGCTCGGCGGCATCTTCGGCATTTATGAGCTGCTGCCCGCGTTCCTGCTCTCCAGCATTGTGATTGTCGTCGTCTCCCTGCTCACCAAAGAGCCTTCGGAGGAGATCGAACGCGAGTTTGAACAGGCCAAGGCACAGGCCAAAGCCTCGTAAGCCGTATATTTTGAAACGGTTTCACGCGCTATCGTAAGGCCGGTAACGAATATGGCTACAGTACGGTGCGGGCCCTGCCGTTGCGCTGTGCGGAATGTTTGACGCCGGCGGCGCGGCTCCGCCGTTTGCAGCCGGCGCGTTGACCCTGGCGGGCGCAACTGGTACAGGCGTGGATTTTTACCGGCGCGCTGCGCGCGGGTATGCGCAGACGAACCTGCGCGGGCCGCTTCCGCGCATTGTCCCGACCGCGGCGCGGCGCTTCGATGGACGGGCAACCCCGGCCGGGCAGGGAATCCCCCCTCCCCTGCCGGCAAGCAAAGCGGACGAAGGCACTTCGTCCGCTTTGCTGTGTAAAACAGGCTGTTCTGCGCGCGTTGGATGCAGAAATAGCGCGGCGCGGGCGCAAAGAAGAAACACAGAGGAAACGGACGTTACACGGCGTATGAGAAAGGAAAACAGACTGATGTTTTTCATTTGCGCGTTAAACGCCTTATTTCAGGCTTGAATCAACCCTCTATCCATGAAAAAATAGATTAAGATATCCAAGGACTTGAAAGGAAAGCGAAGAAAAGCGCATAGGCGCGCCCCGGCCGCCGCACCCCGGAATGATAAGACGCGTTTGGCCGGATATAGGGCCCCAACGCGCCTTTTTACATATTCATGCCAAAATTCAACGATATTACGGGAAAGGAAGGATCACAAAGTGCGGAAATTCAGCAAATCAATCGTCCTTTTGCTCTGTTTCCTGCTTGCGGCTGCAGTTCTGCCCGGCGCGGCGTCGGCGGCGGGCGGTTACGGCGTTTGGGTAAACGGAGTCGAGGTGAACCAGACAAACGCGGAGGATGTGCTCGAAGACGGAACAGTCAGCTATGCGCCGGAAACAGAGACGCTCACCTTGAACGGGGCGAATCTGACCGTGTCATATGGCGCTGGAATTATTCCGGCTGTGATATATGCGGACGAAACAGTGGACAAGCTGACCATTCTCGCGCAGAACGATAACGGCGTTTCGGCCGACGGCACGTCCGGCATTTTCGCCATGAACGCGATAGAGTTCGGCGGGTCCGGCAGCCTGCGCGTAAGCGCGCAAAGCTCAAATTCCGAGGTCTCCGCCGTCTACTCTCTGCTGGAGGGCGTAACCGTTACGGGCGGCACGCACGCTTTCAGCGGCTACGGTACAACCGGATACGGCGTGCAGGTGGGTTACCAGAAGGCGCTGACTGTGACCGGCGGCAGCATGACGGCAATCGGCGACGGCATGTATATGGGCGTATCCGTCAGCGAAAGCCTGGATTTCAGCGGCTACACGGGCTGCGCCGTCACGGCCAGCATGAACGCAAGCGGAGAGCCAACGACCGAATATGACCCGTCCGCTCTGATGTATTACCGCTACGTCAATATTGAAACGCCCGCGCCTCTGGTCTACGACGAGAACGGGTTTACCGAGGATAAAAAGCATTTTGAGCCCGCAGAACTGAAGGACGGCTGGTATGAAATCAAAAACGCGGGCAATCTGTACTGGTTCTCACAATTTCTGAAGCAGAGCGACGATAACGCCGCGGCCAACGTCCGGCTGACCCGGAATATTACGATCCCCGAAGACATGAACTGGCTGCCCATGGAATCGGGGACGTACGGCATTCCCTATCAGGGTACGTTCGACGGACAGGGGTACGCCGTCCGCAACCTGCGGACTCGCTATGGCGCGCAGGATTTCTACACGGGCGCGGGACTGTTTGAATCTATCGGCAAAAACGGCGTTGTGAAAAATCTGCGCATGGAGAATACGGATATTGATGTTACGACGGGCTCGGCCGGGTCCGTGTGCGGCGACAACTTCGGGCTTATTGAAAACTGCTACCATACCGGCCAGGTACGCACCGCGTCCCAATGGGCGGGCGGCATTGCGGGCCGCAACTATGGGACCATCCGCCACTGCCACAATTCCGGGACCGTTTTTGCGCAGCTGGGTATTGCCGGCGGAATCTGCGGCGACGCGCTGGATTACCCGAGCGATACGGCTGTGGAAAACGCGGTTGTGGAAAACTGCTATAATACGGGCGCTGTCAGCGCGCCGTACTATGTCGGCGGCATTTGCGGCACTGTCAAGCAAACCGCCGGGATATACAACTGTTACAACACAGGCGAAGTGACGGCGAATACCGGTTACGAATATTATGCGCGCGGGATTGCGTCATACAGCAGCGAGCCGTACCCCGCGCAGCCGGACCGGATTGTAAACAGCTACTATCTTGCGGATTCGGAATCAGCGGACGGCGGGAAAACCGCGGCGCAGTTTGCTTCGGGCGAAGTGGCGTACCTGCTCAACGGCTCGGTCAGCACAGGCGACCTTGTCTGGGGACAGACAATCGGCGGCGCGGACGCGCAGGATGCGCCGGTCTTTGACGGGGCCGTCGTCTACGCCGGATATGCGTTCTGCTATTCGGAAGATATTTCCTATGGCAACGACGCCGCAGCGCTGTTCGATGAAAAACCGCAGCACGACATTGCGGGCGGCTGGAAGTCCGACGCGGACGGACACTGGCAGGTCTGCCAGAACGACGGTTGTTCCGCAACTGGCGAAGCACAGGAGCATTCGCCCGCAGCGGAGCGGGTAAACGCTGTGGAACCGACCGCATCCAAAGAGGGATATACCGGCGATACGGTCTGCGCGGTCTGCGGCCGGGTGCTGGAATACGGAAGCCCGATTGCAAAGCTGGCGCCCGTCGTCACGGAAGGCGGCAAGGAGTACACGCTCGGCAAGTCCGAGCCTTTAACGTTTGTATCCGACGCGGCTGTGGAAGATTTTATCCGGGTAGAGATTGACGGCAGAGAAATTTCAAGCGAAAACT
>USJY01000200.1 GCA_900555065.1 uncultured Eubacteriales bacterium | reverse complement strand
GGCTGGGACAGTACGGGCCTCGCGCTGGAGAACGTACATCCCACAAAGTTTACGGGCTATGAATCGCTGCAGGGCGCGTCCTCCGTCGCCGCCATTGTGGCCGAGGGCGAGCAGACCGGCGCGCTGGACGCGGGGCAGTCCGGCATTGTCGTCACCGACGAGACGCCTTTTTACGCCGAGAGCGGCGGACAGGTGGGCGACCGGGGCGTGATCCGCGCGGGCGCGGCCCTGTTTGAGGTGACGGATACGCAGAAAAACGCCGAGGGCGTGTACTATCATATCGGCACGCTGCGCGAAGGCCGGATCGAGGTGGGCGACGGCGTGGAGCTCGCCGTGGACGGCGCGCGTAGGCAGGCCATTGCGCGTAACCATTCGTCGCTGCACCTTTTGCAGGCGGCGCTGCGCCGTGTGCTGGGCGAGCATGTCGAGCAGGCGGGCTCGTATGTGGATGAGAAGCGCGGCAGGCTCGACTTCACCCATTTTTCGGCCATGACGCCGGAAGAACTGACGCGGGTCGAGCGCATGGTCAACGAACAGATTCTCAGCGGGCTGCCCGTCGACGTGCGGATGATGCCCATCGACGAAGCGCGCGCCTCGGGCGCAATGGCCCTGTTCAGCGAGAAATACGGGGATGTCGTCCGCGTTGTAAGCATGGGCGACTTCTCACGGGAGCTGTGCGGCGGCACGCACCTGACCGACACAAGCCGCATGGGCCTGTTTAAAATTGTCTCCGAGTCCTCCGTCGCCGCCGGTGTGCGCCGCATCGAGTGCGTGACCGGATTCGGCGTGCTCGAACAGCTCGACACGGCGGACTGCATCCTTCGGCAGGCGGCCCGCATCCTCAAGTCGAGCACGGCCGAAGTCGCGGATCGCGCGGGCGCGCTGCATGAGGAGCTGCGCGCTGCGCAGAAGGAGATAGCTGCGCTCAATCAGAAGCTGGCCGCGCTGCAGATCGGCGGGATTGTGGACGGCGCAAAGCAGGTCGGCCCGGTCCGGCTCGCGCTTGCGAAACCCGCCGGCATGGCGGCCGACGCGCTGCGTACCGTCGGCGACCTGATCAAGGAACAATACCCGGATATTGTGGCGGTGCTCGCCGTTGTGAACGAGGGCAGGATCAACTTCCTGTGCGCCTGCGGCCGCGATGCGGTCAAGGCGGGCGCGCACGCCGGCAATCTCATCAGAAAGCTCGCGGAGCTGACCGGCGGCCGCGGCGGCGGCAGGCCGGACACGGCCCTCGCCGGCGGTAAGGACCCGGCAAAGCTGGACACGGCGCTGGCCGCCGCCGAGTCCGCGTTACTGGAAATGGTCCGGTAAAGGGGGGCACGCAGCATTGCCAAAGAGTATTTTTGAGCCGTTCTCGCTTGGGCGTCTTGGGTTGAAGAACAGAATCGTCCGCTCGGCGACCGACGAGCACCTTGCGACCGACACCGGCCTGCCGACCGAGGCGCTGGAGACCGTGTACCGCAGGCTTGCCGAGGGCGGGACGGGTTTGATTATTACGGGCCATCTGTTCGTGGACTATCCGCTCGGCCAGTCCGGGCTCGGGCAGGCCGGCATTTACGACGACAGCTTTGCCGAGCTGTTAAAGCCGATTGCGCAGGCGGGTAAGCGCCGCGGCTGCAAAATTGCGGCGCAGATCAGCCACGCCGGCGCAAAATACCATGCGGGGCCGCACAGGCCGGTCGCGCCGTCGGCCATGCGCGCCGCTGCGGACGCGCCCGTACCCAGGCGGCTGACGCAAACGGAGATAGAGGAGCTCAGAAAATCCTATGTCGACGCGGCGTCGCGCGCGGCGGCCGCGGGGTTCGACGGGGTGCAAGTCCACTGCGCGCACGGCTACCTGCTTTCGGAGTTTGTGGATCCGTATTACAACCACCGCGTTGACGAATACGGCGGCAGCGTGGAAAACCGTATGCGCCTGCCGCTCGAGATCATCCGCGGGATCAAGGCGGTTTGCGGGGAGGATTACCCCGTGCTTGTCAAGGTCAACAGCAATACGCGCGCTGACGACGAACAGTACGGCGAACAGCTTGTGTCCATGGTGCGCATGTTTGCACAGGCGGGTGCGCAGGCCGTGGAGCTGAGCGGATACGACTTCGCGCCTAAAACCCGGGACCGGCTTTATTTCCTCGAGCGCGCCGCGCAGGTGAAAGCGGCGGTGCCGGATGCACCGCTCATCCTGGTGGGTGGACTTCGCAGCGTGGGCGACATGCAAAAGGCGCTCGACGCGGGAATCGACCTTGTCGCCATGTGCCGTCCGCTCGTGTGTCAGCCCGACGCGGCGGACCGGTTCGGCAGCGGCCAGGAGACGTCTCCCTGCGTCAGCTGCAACCGGTGTTTTCAAAATTTCAGGACGACCGGCTTCGAATGCGCCGTCCGTACAGAATAAGGAGGTAAAGGACCATGAGCGATATTATTTGCAAAATCGTTGCCGGGGAGATCCCCTGCGCCAAAGTCTATGAGAACGAGGACGTCATTGCGTTCAAGGATATAAACCCCATGGCGCCCATCCACATCCTGGTAACGCCAAAAGCGCACGTGCTGGCGGACGCGTCCGAAATCACGCCGGACAATTCGGCGATCGTCGCCAAGTGCTTTGAGGCGATCGCCGTCATCGCAAAGCAGCTCGGCCTGGACAGCGGCTTCCGCGTCGTCAACAACTGCGGTCCGGACGGGGGACAGACCATCCCGCATCTGCACTTCCATCTTTTGGCGGGCGAAAAGCTGCCTGAAAAATTAGCGTAAGGAGAGTTACAATGGATACATATAAACTGAACGTCGCGGGCGTGGAGCGCGACCTGCCCCTGTGCAAACTCAAGGACGACCTCTATATTGCCGCGTTCGTCATTTTTGGCGACGTGGAGCTGACCATGGCGTGCGCGGCGGAGCTGAACAAGATCGCGCCTGAGCACGATATCATGATCACTGCGGAGGCGAAGGGCATCCCCCTCGTCTATGAAATGGCCCGTCAGCGCGGCGAAAACAACTACCTGATCGCCCGTAAGGGGCTAAAGCTGTACATGCGCGAGCCGCACTCGATCGAAGTGCGTTCCATTACGACGGACAAGAAGCAGGTGCTGTATATCGATGCGGCGGACGTGGAAAAGATGCGCGGCAAGCGGGTGCTGATTATAGACGACGTCATCAGCACGGGAGAGTCGGTGTTCGCCGTGGAAAAACTCGTCAAGGAGTCCGGCGGCACGGTCGTCGGCAAAATGGCGATTCTTGCTGAGGGCGACGCCGTGTACCGCGACGACATTCTGTATCTGGAAAAACTGCCCCTGTTTGTGCCCGGGAAAAACATGTGAGTTGACAACCGGCGGGGGTTCATGTATGATAAAACAAACGGAGGTGTTTCCATGGCGCTGACAGAGATTACAAACGGTAAACTGACCGCGGTCATTTCGGATAAGGGCGCGGAGCTGCAAAG
>USJY01000199.1 GCA_900555065.1 uncultured Eubacteriales bacterium | reverse complement strand
GGAAAGGTGTCATAGAGCCAGATTATCAGGAGAGAGGTTCGCATGATTATAGAAAAGATGCAAGACTTACTATGACAGATTTTGAGAAAGTTATTCTTCGGTGCATCATTTATTATAATTCACAGCGGATTATAGAGAACTTCCCGTATACAAAAGAAATGATAGAAAACTGGATCAAACATCCGGTCAGCAGCTAGGCAAAGGTATTGCGGGCGCTGCGGCTGACCCTTGGCGTCGCTGCCCTCGTCTGCGGCGTGAGCCTGTCCGCTTACGCCGTTGCAACCGCAGTGCAGAAGAATCTGTATGTTAACGCACTGATCGCCGCAGCCATCTTTATCCTGTTGGGGATTTTCTCACTGACCGCGCCGAAACGCTCCGCGAAACACACCATAAAACAACAAAAGCGTTTTCAGGCAGCAGATGATTGGCGCATTCAATTTGCGTTCGGCGAAAGCCTGCATATTTCCAGCGGAAACCAGTCGGTGGTCTATGACTATACCCAAATGGGAAGACTGACCGAGACCAAGGACTGTTTTTTCCTGTGGCTGGATAAAAACGCAGTATACCGGCTGCCAAAATCGGACTTTACAAAGGGGGACCCGGACGGTTTCCGCGCTTTTATAGAGCCGAAACTCGGCCCGCTACGAAAAGGGTCGTCAAAACAGTTTATTGTAAAAACGGCACTCCTCCTTTTTATAATCTGTTACCTGCTTGTGTTTGCCGCGTATGTCGTTGCGGCCGGGATGGCACGGACGCCCGCTCCGACCATAGAACAGGCCAAAAAAGCGTTCTACGGGCTGCGCGCGGACAATCAGACGCAAATCGCGCAGGTAGAAACGGAGGATTCTGTCGTCACTTTCTCCACAGATAAAAGCGCTTCTGTTTACGCCATGCTTTTCAAAAAGGAAAACGGCGCTTTCACAGCGGTCCATGAATATCGATATACCGTGCCGGACTGGGCGGACAGCAACCGGGACTGCGCGCTTCATCATTTGCGCTTCAGTGCGGACGGACTGCTCCAAATTGACGACCAAAGCCCGGCGCAGGTGCGTTTTACTTGCCTGCCCGCAGAATATGATTTGCCGGATTACTGCTATGCGGCGAACAATACCTGCATTGCCCCCTTCTATTGCGGCAATACCGAGTATTTACTCTATGCGCTGACGGAACAGGCGCGCGGATAAACGCATACGCCCCCGTGCCGGCGGACTCCCGTTCCGGCACGCCCTCCCCCGTGCCGGCGGACATACTGACGCGCACAGCAGGCAGGGGGCCTCCCTCCGCGCCGCTTGCTGCCGGCAAGCGTTTATTGTGACAGTTGCCTTTCACAACAGTACGGCGGATTTAAAATCCGCCGTACTGTTTCATATACCGTATTTACCAAATGCATATGCAGCGCTTTGCCGGTTACAGCATAATCTCGATCGCGCCGGGAATGATCTCGATCACGGTCCGCGTATCCCCTTGCGCGCGCTCGCCGTCCAGCGTCCAGACGAGCGGTTCGTCCATAACGAACTCCGCGCGGTCGGCGCGGAAGATCTCGATCAGGTCGGTGTCAAACTGCTGGCGGGTCAGGCTGGATATGATTTTCTGCACTTCGATCGCGTTTACGGGGTTCTTGACAAGAATAATCTCGAACACGCCGTCGGACAGGGACACGTCGAGCCGGTCGAGCTTCAGAATCCCGCCCATGGACAGCGTATTCGTCACACCGCCGAAGATATACTCGTCCTCAAACGTCCGGTTGTTGACCGTAACCCGCACATAATAGGGGCGGATTCTTGGCAGGTCCTTGATCCCCTCCAGAATATAGGCCAGATGGCCCAGGTAGTTCTTCGTAGCCTGCGGCGCGGCGTAAGAGCTTTCCGTAAACGCGCCGAAAGACGCGACGTAGTTGAAATACCGGTCCTTGAACCTGCCCACGTCGATCGGGCAGGGAGCGCCGGCAAGGATTTTGCCGACCGCATCCAGGGGCCGCTTTGGGAGGCGCAGGCTGGAGGCGAAATCGTTTGTCGAGCCGCACGGAATATAGCCGAGCCGGGGCCGGACAGGCAGCGACATCAGCCCGTTTGTCACTTCGTTGAGCGTGCCGTCGCCTCCGACGCAGACGACCATATCGTACCGCCCGCCACATGCCGCAGCCGTCGCATACGCATCCCCCGCCGCCTGCGTGATGCGCACCGTCGCCTCATAGCCCGCGGCGCAGAAACTGTCCACAATTTTGAACAGGTTGCGCTGCGACTGCATGGTGCCTGCGCGCGGGTTTACAATGAGAAGCATCCTGTTTGCGTCCATTCCTCACTACCCTCCGTGTGTCCAACCGCATCTTTTGTGAATACTATATACGGGAAGTGCGCCGCTGATCCCTATTATATAAATATAATACTGAATTGCAGCGGTTTTGTCAATTGCCGGCATTCCGGCGTAAACGGTAAAGCCGCGGCTTTGTTGACATGGGCGCGACGGCTGTGCTATACTTACATCAGTTTCGGCATATTTATCGGATTGTTGTGCGATAGAATTTGAGGTGTAATGACACAATGGGGAAATATTTCGGTACGGACGGCTTTCGCGGCGAAGCGAACCGGACGCTTACAGTTCAGCACGCGTTTGAGATCGGCCGGTTCATCGGCTGGTATTTCGGCAGGGAACACAAGTGCAAAGTTGTGATCGGAAAGGATACCCGGCGCAGCTGCTATATGTTTGAGGACGCGCTTTCCGCGGGCCTGACCGCTTCCGGCGCGGACGTATACCTGCTGCACGTTACGACTACGCCCAGCGTATCCTACGCCGTACAGACGGAGGACTTCGACTGCGGGATCATGATCACGGCCAGCCACAACCCTTATACCGACAACGGCATAAAGCTCGTCAACAGCAAAGGCGAAAAGATGGAGCAGGATGTGCTGGACAAGATCGAAGCACACCTGGACGGGCTGCTCCCGCCTATCCCGATGGCGACCTGCGAAAAGATCGGGCGGACCGTCGACTATATCGCGGGCCGCAACCGCTATGTCGGCTACCTCATTTCGCTCGCCATCAACTCCTATAAAAACATCCGCGTCGGCCTCGACTGCGCCAACGGCAGCACCTGGTCGATTGCAAAAAATGTGTTCGACGCGCTCGGTGCGAAAACCTATGTGATTAACAATGAGCCCAACGGCCTGAACATCAATGTGGACAGCGGCTCGACACATATCGAAGTGCTGCAGCAGTTTGTGCTGGACAACGGGCTGGACGTCGGGTTCGCCTTCGACGGGGACGCGGACCGGTGCCTTGCCGTGGATAAGTCCGGCATGGTGATCGACGGGGACAAAATCCTCTACATATACGGCTGCTATATGAAAGAGCGCGGCAAACTCGTCAACAACACGGTTGTTACGACCGTGATGTCCAACTTCGGTCTGTACAAGGCCTTTGACGAAAAGGGCATCG
>USJY01000198.1 GCA_900555065.1 uncultured Eubacteriales bacterium | reverse complement strand
ACCAACAAATATGCCGAGGGCTACCCCGGCCACCGCTATTACGGCGGCTGCCAGTATGTGGACGTGGCGGAACAGCTCGCAATAGACCGCGCAAAACAGCTCTTCGGCGCGGAACACGCAAACGTGCAGCCTCACTCGGGCGCACAGGCAAACATGGCCGTGTACTTTGCACTGGCAAAGCCGGGCGATACGATTCTGGGCATGAACCTCGCGCACGGCGGGCATCTGACGCACGGCTCACCCGTCAACATGTCGGGCGCGTATTTCAATATTGTCCCCTACGGTGTGGACGAAAAGACCCAGACCATTGACTATGACGAGCTCGAACGCCTCGCCATGGAGCACAGGCCGAAAATCATCATAGCCGGCGCTTCCGCATATCCGCGGATTATCGACTTTGCGCGCATGGGTGAAATCGCCAAACGTGCCGGCGCATATCTAGTCGTGGACATGGCGCACATCGCCGGCCTGGTCGCGGCCGGCCTGCATCCCAGCCCCGTCCCGTATGCCGACGTCGTCACCACTACTACGCACAAAACCCTGCGCGGGCCGCGCGGCGGGCTGATTCTGTGCAAGGAAGAATACGCCAAGATGATCGACAAGGCCGTGTTCCCCGGTACCCAGGGCGGGCCGCTTATGCATGTTATCGCCGCCAAAGGCGTCGCGCTGGGCGAAGCGCTCAAACCCGCGTTTAAAACCTACCAGCAGAATATCGTCAAAAATGCAAAGGCGCTTGCAGACGAGCTGATAAAGTGCGGGTTTGACCTTGTCAGCGGCGGGACGGATAACCATCTCATGCTCGTCGACCTGCGTTCTGTCAACCTCACCGGCAAGGAGATGGAACACAGGCTGGACGAAGTGTATATCACCGTCAACAAAAACGCCATCCCCTTCGACCCCCAGAAACCCTTTGTCACAAGCGGCATCCGCATCGGCACGCCCGCGGCGACGACCAGAGGCTTCGACGAGGCCGATTTCCGCGAAATTGCAAAGCTCATCTATATGACTGCAACCCAATATCCTGAAAAAGCGGACGATATCCGCGCCGCCGTTACCGCGCTGTGCGACAAACACCCGCTCTACCAATAAAAGCCCATAAAGCGGCGCTGGAAGGAGTGACGCTTATGTACTCGCCATTGGCGGACAGGCTGCGGCCCAAAACGCTGGACGAAATCGTCGGCCAGCAGCATATTTTAGGCGAAGGAAAGCTGCTGCGCCGTATCGCTGAGAGCGGGAATCTGCCGAATATCATTTTTTACGGTCCCTCCGGCACAGGGAAAACGACAACGGCAAACATTCTCGCCGCTGCGGCCGGAAAGCGCCTGCACCGGCTCAACGCCACCACTGCGTCGCTGTCCGATATCAAGAATATCGCCGAGGAAATAGACACCATCATCGCGCCGAACGGCGTGCTGCTCTACCTTGACGAAATCCAGTATTTCAATAAAAAGCAGCAGCAGTCCCTGCTCGATTTTGTGGAAAAGGGAAGCATAACGCTCATCGCCTCCACGACTGAAAACCCTTATTTTTATGTCTACGGCGCGCTGCTCTCCCGTTGCACAGTGTTTGAATTCAAGCCCGTGCCGCGCGACCAGGTCCAGAAGGCGGTGGAGCGTGCCGTTCAAATCCTGGAGACGGAAAACGGCGTGCCCATCACAGTGGACGCGGACGCTATGGAGTATATCTGCACCGCCTGCGCAGGCGACGTCCGTAAAGCCCTCAACGCTGTGGACCTGCTCTGCCTGCCGCGTCCCGGCCAGGACGCGGTCCATATCGATATGGACGGCGCGCTGCAGGCTGCGCAGACGAGCTCGGTTAAATACGACCGCGACGCCGACTATCACTATGATCTGCTCTCCGCTTTCCAGAAGAGCATTCGCGGCTCCGACCCGGACGCCGCCATCCACTACCTTGCGCGTCTGCTCAGCGCAGGCGATCTAGCATCGACCTGCCGGCGGCTGATGGTGACGGCGGCGGAGGACATCGGCCTTGCCTATCCGAACGCGCTGTTCATTGTAAAGTCTGCGGTGGATATCGCGCTGCAGGTGGGCCTGCCCGAAGCGCAGCTTCCCCTTGCGGACGCGGTCATCCTGCTGGCAACCGCGCCCAAGTCCAACTCCGGCGGCCAGGCGATCTGGTCCGCTATGGCGGACGTGGCGGCCGGTAATTATTCCGACGTGCCGCTTCGCCTGAAGGACAGCCACTACAGCGGCGCAAAGAAGCTCGGCCGGGGCCTGGACTACAAATATCCGCACGAATACCCCAACAACTGGGTCGCGCAAAACTATATGCCGGATAAGCTGAAAGGCAAAACCTATTACGTATACGGAAACAACAAACTGGAAAAGGCGACGGAAGAGTACTGGAAGCGAGTGAAGGGAAAGACAGATGACAAAGAAGGAAAAAGCGCTGATAATCAATGACGAACTGAACAGGCTGTATCCTGAGGCGGCATGTTCGCTCACCTATACCAATCCGCTGGAGCTGATCATTGCGACCGTGCTCTCCGCACAGTGTACCGACGCGCGGGTAAATATCGTGTCCAAAGATCTGTTTGTACGTTACCGTACCGCTGAGGATTTTGCAAGCGCCGACCTGGACGAGCTTATGCAGATTATCAAACCCTGCGGCTTTTACAAAAACAAGGCGAAAAATATCCAGGGTCTCTGCCGCGCCGTCATCGAACGGTTCGGAGGCAGCATTCCCGGCACGATGGACGAGCTGCTGACCCTGCCCGGCGTAGGCCGCAAGACGGCGAACCTGGTACTCGGCACCGTTTTCAACGATCCCGGCATTGTGGCCGATACGCATTGTATCCGGCTCAGCAACCGGTTCGGGCTCTGCAACTCCGAAGACCCCGTCAAGGTAGAACAGCAGCTTACCGCCCTGATTCCGAAGCCGGAACGGCTCGTGTTCTGCCACAGGCTGATCTACCACGGCCGCGCCGTCTGCACAGCACGCTCGCCAAAATGCGGGGATTGTACGCTCGTTGCGCTCTGCGCTTATAAGCATAAGAATATATGACCCTGCTTTTGGGAGAATCCCGAAAACAGGCGGCGACGCGGCCAAGGCCAAGGCCGTCAACAAACTGTGATCTTGAGGAGACGACATATAATACGCCGTCTCCTCTTTTTCAATACGCAGTCCCTATCTCGTAATTTGCCAACATACGCGCCGTGTATAACGCATACCACTTTTCCCAAGATGCTAACGCTATAAAAGCGCTTGAGCCGCAGTATGAGCGCGTGCCATACTGCATGATTTTATTGTCCGGTCATAACGCCGGCTAGGCCGGGGGGACGCGGATTGGCCCTGCAAGGGCCCGTTCCCGGCAAACGGCTTTGACGCTAAATTTATTTCGCCCATGTTATCGACCGGCGCTCCGTAAACGGGTGATTGCCGCGCTGACGGAAGCCGCTATTCTTGCACACGCCCTGTTCGCGGCGCGTTTCG
>USJY01000197.1 GCA_900555065.1 uncultured Eubacteriales bacterium | reverse complement strand
TAGAACAAAACGGAGAGTGAACCATTGAAACGGGTAGGCTTGCTTCTACTTGTACTTATGATGACCTTGCTGACCTTTACGGGCTGCAAGCAGGAAACGCCAGAGAACACCGACGTCACGCAGAGTATCCGTCAGGCGCAGCAGTTTACGGCCAGAGTTAGAATGACTGTGAACGAAAAGGCTTACGAGTACTTAATTGAGAAGCTTGAGGATACGGTCGTCATCACGGCTACCGCGCCAAAATCACTGGAGAATTTTCAGGTCATGCTCAAGGAAAGCGAGTATTCTGTCAGTTACTATGGGATTAAGTTTGTGACAAAGGAATTGCCGGAAAATCTGCAGTTTGCCATGGGCCCGGTATTCCAGCTGCTCGACGTGCTGAAAATGGAGCCCGGCTCGCAGCAACCCGGCAGAAACGGCACGGTTTCGGTCAGCTATGACGTGGGCGGTACGCAATTGGAATGCACGTTTGACAGTGAGACGAAACTGCCCGTAAAAATCGTATATAATTCGGATACTACCATAGAGTTTTTGGAATTTACCAATTTGACGACGCAGTCCGCAGACGAGCAAACCGGTACGCAACTGAAAGACGCCGCGGATGCTGAGACCGGCGCGCCGGAAGGCGAACAGTCCGAGGCGGAAACCGGTACGGGTGAGGGCGTTTCGGAGAATACGGAGACCGATGCGGACGTCAGGTCTGCGGCCGCCGCTGCGGCAAACTCCCGGCCGGAGGTAATCATCGCAAACGAGGAATAGAAGGGAAAACAGGATGTTGAATTACAGCAGACGCACCTGGGCCGAAATCGACCTGGATGCACTGGAGCACAACTATAAGACGGCATGTGCGCTTGCCAAAGGCGCGGCGGTCATGCCGGTAATCAAGGCGGACGCATACGGACACGGCGCGCCCTATATCGCAAGGTGCTTGGAGCGCTTAGGCGCCGCATATTTTGCCGTATCAAACCTGGATGAGGCCAAACAGCTGCGCAATGAGGGATGCCGTGCGCATATCCTGATATTGGGATATACGCCGCCCGCCGGCTTTCCGCAGCTGTTTTCGCTGCGTCTGACACAGACTGTCATGACCCTGGATTATGCGTCTGCGCTCTCCGCCGCCGCGCTCACCTGCGGTACGCAGGCCTGTGTACATATAAAAGCGGATACTGGCATGGGCCGACTGGGACTGGATGCGCGTCGCAGTTCATCGCTGGATGGCGCAGTGGACGCAATCCGTCAGATTTGTGCCATGCCCGGACTTCAGTGCGAAGGGCTTTATACCCATTTCGCCGTGTCGGATATTCCGGAGGAACCGTACACGGCTGCGCAGCTTTCGTTGTTTCAGTCGCTTTTGGACCGGCTTGCGCAGGCGGGCATATCCATTCCGCTTCGCCATGCATCCAACAGCGGCGGCATATTAAACTATCCAGGCGCCCGGCTGGACATGGTTCGTCAAGGCATATCCCTTTACGGCATGTATCCTGACAGCCGTTGCAGGGATATCGGCCTGAAGCCTGTCATGCGACTGGTCACTATTGTAACACAGGTGCATCCCCTGCGCATGGGCGAGTCGGTAAGCTATGGCAGAACCTACACGGCGGATGCCGATAGGCTTGTCGCCGTGCTCGCGGCAGGCTATGCCGACGGCTATCCGCGCCTTCTCTCCAACCGTGCATTTGTAACCATATGCGGCCGCCGCTGTCCAGTGCTCGGCCGGGTCTGCATGGATCAGATGATAGTGGACGTAACCGACGTTTCCGGTGTAAAAGCCGGGGACCAGGCCGTGCTGTTCGGCGGCGGACCGGGCGAGCCGACTGCGGGAGACCTTGCGGATTTAATCGGAACGATTCACTATGAGTTGCTCTGTAATGTGAGCGCGCGGGTCCCCCGCGTCTATATGCGCGCAGGCGAGGCGGAGGCGGCGCATTCCTATATTCTTTAGTACCAATTATTGTGTCTTGTTTTCAGTATCAAAAGCAACTATAATGGAATTAGAAACAGATTGTCAAACTCGTTCTGAAAAACATAAAACATGTAGTGAGGGGTCATCTCATGTCTTTCCAGCCGATGGGGAGCGCCGCTTCCAAAGCAAACAAAAAAAATATTTCCCGCATGATTAAAAATTACAAAAAAATGGGCAAGATAAATAGGGAAATGGCAGAAGAGGGATTGATCTCTGATAGCCAGGCCCAAAAATTGTGTGAGGAATATATTTCGGAGCGTGACAATTGTGACTGTGAAAAGGGGAGATATCTATTACGCTGATCTCAGCCCGGTCGTAGGCAGCGAGCAGGGCGGGGTGCGGCCCGTTTTGGTGATCCAAAACGACGTGGGGAATAAGTATAGTCCGACGGTAATCGCCGCGGCTATTACAAGCCAGATTAATAAGGCGAAACTGCCGACGCATATTGAGCTTGCCTCATCCTTATATGGCCTGTCCAAGGATTCCGTCGTTCTGCTGGAACAGATTCGCACCATAGATAAAAAACGGCTGCGCGAAAAAATCGGGCATATTGACGATGTGACCATGCAGCGTATAAATTCCGCAATCCATATTAGCTTTGGATTGTCTGAATTGGCCTGATAACTACATAAACCAAGTCGTAGTTTCAGGTCGGGGTAAGCGTAAACAAAGCGGCAAAAGCATTCGATGCTTTTGCCGCTTTATGCTTTTATTTGCCTGTAATCCAAAACTCATTTTTTCTGTAATCAATCAGCCCGTCCTCTTTCATTCGCCGAAGCGCATGGGAAAGGGCGCTGCGGTCAACGCACAGGTATTCTGCCATCTGCTCCCGGTTAAGCGGTACGCGAAAGTGCCTTCCGTACTGATTCGCAAAAGGTTCAAGGTATCGCTGTACGCGCTCTCTGATCGAACTGCCGCTTAGGATACGCAGGCTGCTTTGTAAATATAGATTCTTTTTCGCCAGCAGCAAAAGCATATTTTGAATCAGTCTTCCGTGAAATACGCAGGCGTTCGAGCAAATGTGCAGGATTTTTGAAAATGCAAGCAGCAAAACCGTGCAGGCAGATTCTGCGACCACGGAGACAGGGCTCTCCTGCACCCCGGCGCAGCAAAGCGTCTCGCCAAAGATACCGCCCGGTCCCAGCGATGTGATAAGCGTGCGGTTTCCAGTAATGTCATCCTTTACAACCTGTATGCGTCCGCACAGAATGACGCCGACATATTTCGGGAGACTCCCCGCAAGCAGGATATAGTCATCTTTTTCATACTGGACAGTTTTCGCCTGCAGGCATTGCAGTATCGTCGGCAGCTCTCCTGTTTTAATACCGTCAAAAAGTGGGACCTCTTGTATAGTTTGTAAATAGGCATCCATCTATTATTCTTTCCCGTCGTTTCAAATTCGTGGTTAAAACCACATACTATTATCTTTTATTGTACTATAATAAAAGCAAATAAACAAGGGGGCGAATATAATGGTACGAAAAATAATTGTAGGGGTACAATACATGTTGGACAGTTGAGAAAAAGGGATGAAGGATAAGGC
>USJY01000196.1 GCA_900555065.1 uncultured Eubacteriales bacterium | reverse complement strand
GACCCTGGTCACGCCCGCCGCACGGTCGAGACAGTCCACGGCGCGGATCAGGCCGGTCGTGTTGCAGCTGGTCAGTTTCAGATAGTCCCTGCCGACGCCGGCGGAGTAGTTTGCGTAACCGTGGAAAAAGACATCTGCCACGCTGTTTTTCTCTCCGCCCTGAAAGATCGCCTTGCGGCCCATACGCGCATATAATTGCTTGTTTTTCGCGCCGATCCCGCCCGGCGCGGCGTCCAGCATGATATCCACCTGTGACACGAGGTCTTCGAAACTGCCGGACACTGGCACTCCGGCATCAGCCAACGCCGCTTCATTGCCGCTGGACGCATTGTAAAACGCATAGGGCATACCCTTTTCTACAAGCGCCCTTACCGAAAGGGTGGGCGCGACATCCGCAATACCGACAAGCTCCATATCCCCCTGCCGCGCCACGCCGTCGGCCAGTCGCTGTCCAATGACGCCGTAACCTGCAACGCCCACTTTTATTTTGCTCATGTATTCGCCGCCTTTCCTGTGTTTTTCCCATAATGCATGGGGTTCTATGGGTAAATTATACCAAGTGCCCTTGCAAAATTCAATGAATTTACAAATTTATTACTGTATTTTTGGAAATTTACATGAATGAATTTTAATCTATTCATGAATTATAGACAAAAACAGACGTGGTGCCAGCATGGAAATTTGTTATTGGACGGAATGCCGGCATATGATCAGCCGGAAAAACGGCCGGGTCGCGTTTTTCCACCCATATAAAACAGGAGCAAACCTGCGAGAATGACCCCGCCGCCGGCGATGGTGTGCAGCGTCGGACGCTCGCCGGCTGCAACGTATCCGAACAGGGCCGCCAGTGGCGGGATAAGGAACATGTAGCTGCTGGCCGCCGACGTGCGCGGCGCGCGGGACAAAGCCGCCGCCCAAAGTCCATATGCCGCCGCACCGCAAAGAACGCCCAGGGCCAGTACAGCGGCCACTGCTTCCCATGGCGCGCGCGTCAGTTCGCCCGCCGCCTTGGGCGCGAATACGCTCAGCAGAAGTGCGCCCGCCGCAATGCTGTACGCCGACGACTGCAGCGCGCTGTATCGACCGGTTAACTTTCTCTGGACAAGGTTGTACGCGCTCATGGAAAATACGGACAGCAGAATCCATAAAAGGCCGCCGGAAAAATGCATTCCGCCCGCAGGCAGAGTGAGGTTAACAATGCCGCAAAAAGCGACCGCCATCGCAATCCACTGCACAAGCGTAAGCCGTTCCTGGAATACGACGCGGGCGAGCAGCGCGGTGAGGATAGGCGCCGTGGCGACAAGCGCGCTGCTCTCGGCCGCCGGAACGGTGACCGAACCCAGGTTGAACGCAACCATATACAGGAAAAATCCAAACCCGCCAGAGAGCAGAAAAAGCGGGAAGTCCCGCAGCGCCGGCGGCCGGGCGCGCGTTACGACAAGAACGGGAACGAGGGCGATCGCCGCCGTCGCATAGCGCAGAAAGCCGAGGCTGAACGGGCTGAAACAGCGCAGGGCAAGCCGGGTAAGCACATAGGCGAGCGCCCAAAGCGTAACGGCGCGCAGAGCGAAAACATGGTACGAACGCCGTTTTTTCACAACAATCCCTCCAGCATTATTTTTCTTCTAGCATGATATGCGGGCGGGCCGTAAAATATGAGACATGCCTCCGCATAAGAACAGCGGCGGCAGGGACGCGCGGCGACCTGCGCAAAAGGGGACGCGTTCTCAGATAAACGCGCCCCCTTTCTCCGCGGGGCCGAAAAGCCTTCACAGACGCCCCGGCGTGCGTTACGCGCGGCAGCGGGCAGCGCCGTCCGCCGCATACGCCTGTTCCGGTGACGATAGCGCCGCAAAACTTGCAGGTTCTACAATCCCTCCCCCTCCGAATCCGTCATGTCTATGCTTTTCCGATTGCAAACATGTAAACGGCATCGGGTCATGCGCAAAAAAAAATGCGCATCCTTTAGCCGAGGTGCGATAACGAAGGAAATATGTAAGGTGGCGGTGCAGCCGAAAGGCTGTGCCGCCGCTTTGCGTTGTCAGGCTGTTTTCTTCTTTCGGTTTTGCATACCGAGTCTTCCGTCGAGGGCAACGCAGTCCTCATCGGCAATATTGATAATGCCCGCGGTCTTGTAGTAAATCTCTATCTTCTGTTTTCTGTGGCCGCTGCTCTTGTCGGGAGCGTGTACCACAATTCTGTCAACCAGATCGTTCAGGATTTCCGCAGTGAGTTCTTGGGGATCGGTGTATTTGCGAACATTCTTCAGAAACTGCTGAAGGTCGTGCTGTTCCTGTTCGCCGCTGTCAATCAGTTCCTGCAAATCAAGAATCGCCGTCTTGACATCCTTCTGCTCTGTTTCGTACTCGGAAGAAAGCTTGTCAAACCGCTCCGCCGACAGCCTTCCCGACACCATATCCTCATAGATTCGCTTGAAAAGCGTGCCCAAGTCCTCATCTCTGCGTTTGAGCGTTACAATGTCTACTTTTGCCTTTTCAACGGATAATTTTCGTTCTGCGTTTGCTTTTTCCATTTCCTTTTTGACAAAGGACGCTTCAAACTGCTGGATATAGGACAACACGCCCTGAATATGATGAAATACAAGCCGGTTCAGGGTAACTGCCCGGATATAATGCCCCGTGCAGGTTCCCGTATTACTGCGGTAGTTGGCACAGACGAAAAAGTCCTGATTTGCTTTGAAAGCGTTTGCCGTGCAGTAGTGCAGCTTGGCTCCACAGTCCGCACAGAATACCTTTCCCGAAAAGATACTGATTTTTCCCGTTGTGGTCGGGCGGCGTTTGTGTTTGCGGATTTCCTGTACCGTCTCAAAAATATGCCTGTCAACAATGGCAGGGTGGGTATCCTCAAATATCCGGCGGTTTTCCTTTTCATTCCACACACGCTTTTTGCTGCGGTAATTCTTAGAGGTTGTCTTGAAGTTTTCGGTATGCCCGATATATTCCAGCTTCTCTAAAATCCCTGCAACGGTTTTCTGCGCCCACTTGTACGGCTCGGCAGGAAGCAGTTTTCCATCCTTCTGTGTTTTGTATGCCGTTGGAGTCAGCACTTTTTCCGCTTTCAGCTTCTTAGCGATCTGCGTAGGCCCAAGTCCGTCATAGCACAGCTTGAAGATATACCGCACGGTTTGCGCCGCTTCTTCGTCGATCAGCCACTTATCCTTATCTTCGGCATCCTTAACGAATCCGAAAGGCGGATTGGTAGTCAGGTGCTTACCACTTTCGCCTTTCATTCGGAAGGTGGACTTGATTTTCTTGGCGGTATCTCTGGCATAAAGCTCATTGCAGAAGTTGCGGATCGGCGTCATGTCAAATTCCGTCTGTACGGCGGAATCCACATTGTCGTTGACAGCGATAAACCGCACATCATTTTCGGGAAAAACAATGTCCGTATACATCCCGACCTGCAAATAGTTCCTGCCAAGCCGGGACATATCTTCTTGTGTCAAGTAGGGACTAAAAAAATTTTGAGAATTTACAAGCCGTTCA
>USJY01000195.1 GCA_900555065.1 uncultured Eubacteriales bacterium | reverse complement strand
CGTCCAGCAGCAGCTTTTCAAAGCGGCGGCGGTTCTGACCCTTGAGGGCGACTTCGCCGAGTTTAAACAGTATTATCCGTCTCATATTGTCTCCTTAACGTTTGACAAACCTGGCGACACAGGCTTGCAGGCCGTCGGCCAGCGCGTCGATTTCCCGCTCGTCGTTCTCCATGCCGAAGCTTATGCGCAGCGCCGTGTCATACCGCTCCGGCGGCAGGCCGTAGGCTTCGAGCACACGCGCGCGTTTTTTTCCCTTCGACGAGCAGGCCGAGCCGCTGGACACATAGATCCCGCGCTCTTCCAGAAAGTGCAGGGCGATTTCGGAGCGGCAGCCGAGCACGGAGAGATTGACGATGTGCGGCGCGCCGTCCGGCGGCGAATTGAGGACGATTTCATCCATGCCGGCAACGCGCGCAAGCAGACGTGCGCGCAGCGCCTTTATATGCTTGTCTATTTCAGCCCGCCGCGGATATACATACTCGACTGCGGCGGCAAAGCCCGCAATTCCGGGCAGGTTCTCCGTGCCGGAGCGCAGGCCGCGCTCCTGCCCGCCGCCGGCGAGCTGGGGCAGAATGCGCGCGCCGCGCCGAATGTACAGCGCCCCCACGCCCTTCGGCCCGTAGAGTTTGTGCGCGCTAAGCGCCAGAAGGTCGATGCCGAGCCGGCCAGGGACAAGCTCCTGCTTGCCGAAGGCCTGCACTCCGTCGCAGTGGAACAGGGCGGGCGCGCCGGCGCGCCGGATTGCGGGCGCGACCGCGTCCAGAGGCAGCCGGTCGCCGGTCTCGTTGTTGACGGCCATCATGCTCACGAGCACCGTGTCCGGCGTCACCGCGTCGAACACCTGCTCAGGCCGGATCCTGCCGTTCTCGGGGCGCAGTGCAACGACTTCAAACCCCTCCTCAGCGAGCCGCGCGCAGCACTCGGCCACGGCCGGGTGCTCCACCGCCGTTGTCACGATCCGTTTCCCGCGGCGGCGCAGCGCCTTTACCGCGCCGAAAACGGCGAGGTTGTCCGCCTCCGTCGCGCCGGAAGTGAACACGATCTCCTGCGGCTGCGCCTGCAGCGTACGGGCGATGCTTTCGCGCGCGTTTTCCAGCGTGCGCTCGGCGGCGACGCCCAGCCCGTGCAGAGACGAAGGGTTCCCGAAGGTTTCGCGCATGACGGCGCAGGCGGCCTCGGCCGCCTGCGGCAGTACTTTTGTCGTCGCGCTGTGGTCCAGATATATCACGAAATATCGCGCTCCCGTCTATTCAGCTAAGAACCGGTCCATCAGCGCGTGGCCCGGCTCGATAAAAACGCCGGTCGCGGCTGCGTTCGCCTCGGTATAGGCAAGGCCGCTGCCCGCGCCGCCGCCCCGGTACAGGACATAGGGGACCGGGTCGCCGGAATGGGTGCGGATGGCAAGCGGCGTGGGATGGTCTGGCAGCACGAGAATGGCGTGGGGCCGGCCTTCCAGCGCGCGCATGATCGGGCCGACGATCTTCTCGTCGATCAGCTCAATGGCGCGCACCTTATTCTCAACCTCGCCGCGGTGCCCGCATTCGTCGGGCGCTTCGACATGGACGTACACAAAGTCGTCCCCGTCCTCCAGCAGCGCTTTAACGGCGGCCTCGGCCTTACCGTCGAAGTTCGTATGTATGTTCCCGGTCGCGCCCTCCACGTCGATCGAGCGCAGGCCGGCGCAGATTCCGATTCCCTTGAGCAGGTCCACCGCCGAGATCACCGAGCCCTTCAGGCCGTACTTCGACGCGAACGAAGGCAGCTGCGGCTTGGATCCGTCGCCCCAGAGCCAGATGCTGTTGGCCGGACGCAGGCCGCGGGCACAGCGCGCCTGGTTTACAGGGTGGTCTTTGAGCAGCGCATAGCTCTTTTCCATCAGGTCCAGAACCGTTTTTGCCATACTCCCTTTCGGCAGATAGTCCGCGATTTTACGGTCGGATATATCATGCGGCGGAGTGAGCGTGAAGTCCTGCGGCGCGCCGTCCCAGACCATGCAGTGCCGGTAACTGATGCCGGTGTAAAAACGGATCAGGTCTGTATGCAGGGCCGCGTCCACAGCGCGGATCAACTCGTCCGCCTCAGGCGTGGTAATCTCGTCCGCCGAGTAGTCCACCATTGTTTTTTCCGCATACGGTTCGTCGTCGGACAGGGTCACAAGATTGCAGCGGAATGTCCGGTCACTGTCCTTTAAGGGGATGCCGATGCTGACCGCCTCCAGCGGAGAACGACCCGTGTAATAGCGCACCGGATCATAACCCATGACCGAGAGGTTCGCCACATCGCTGCCCGGCTTGCACGCCGCCGGCACTGTTTTGACAAGGCCGAGCTCGCCCCGGCGGGACAGGCTGTCGATATTCGGTTTGTTCGCCGCCTCGAGAGGCGTTTTGCCGCCCAGGGCCGGGACGGGCGTGTCGGCCATGCCGTCGCCCAGAATCACTGCATATTTCATCATTGCTATCCAGCCTTTACAAATTCATTTTGCAACACATTGCATTCCTGTTTATTTTAGCGCACGGCCGGGTAATTGTCAATCAAACATCGGGCGCGGCTACGTATATACCAGTTATACTTCCATAATTTCGTGTTTTTTTGCGAATTGGCTTGACAATTCCCTTTTGTGAAATTATAATGAACGTATCTTTAAATAAAGTGGTGTTGCAATGTCCGGACAAAGCTGTGACAAGGCTTCTGGCGCCCAGCGCAAAACAGAGGCTGACTTCTTCTCGGCTCTGCCCCGGCTGTTGCCCAAAATACATGCGCTAGCCGCGCAGTACGCCGGCTCGACCGACTATTTTGACGACCTTGTGCAGGAGGGCATGATCTCCCTGTTCCAAAGCACCGCCCTGTTCGACCCGGCGCGCGGCGTTCCGTTTGATGCGTTTGCGCTCGTGTGCATCAAACGAAGACTGATTACCGCGGCGAAAAAAAACGCCGATATTCCACGTTCCAATATCCGCGATTTAGAAGACGCGCCTGACATGCTTTCAAATTTCCCCGCTCCTGATGAGTATGCATTGGGCCAAGAAGGTTTTGAAACCGTTCGGAATCTGCTTATCAATCTGTTGTCGGATTATGAACTTAAAGTACTGTCGCTGTACCTCAAGGGGCGCAGTTACAGCGAAATTGCATCATTGCTGCACAAATCTGAAAAATCGGTTGATAACGCGCTGAGAAGAGTGAAAGCAAAGCTTTCCCGGAAATTATCCGGTAATTAAGCCTTATATGTGCCCATGTAGTTTAAACAGCAGAACGGTTCTTGAAACAGTGGCGGTGCAATTCCGCCCGGGGCATACTCTATTATCTTTAAGCGAGGGAAAGACATGTACGAAGACAAGACACTCATTTGCAAAGAATGCGGACAGGAATTCGTATTCACAGCGGGCGAGCAGGAGTTCTATGCGGAAAAAGGCTTTGTGAACGAGCCGCAGCGCTGCAAGTCCTGCCGCGATGCCCGCAAGGCCGCTGCGAAGCCGGAGCGCGAGATGCACACGGCGATCTGCGCGAACTGCGGTAAGGAAGCG
>USJY01000194.1 GCA_900555065.1 uncultured Eubacteriales bacterium | reverse complement strand
CCGGCTGATCGGGGTTTTCCGGCGTCGGCGTTTCATGTTCAGTGTACGTGTTGGTGAATCGGGCGCAGTCGTAGTCGTACGCTTCATTGTCCCACATCTCTTCGCCGGCGCTCAGGTTCGCAAAGCGGAACTGTATTTCGCCGGATTGGTCCGTATAAGGGACGACGCCCCACTGCGTGTCGTCATAAATCCAGTTTTCCGCGCCGTCGTCTGCTTCCGTAAGGACGAACCCTTCCGTGAGGTTCGCAAAGTTATCCTGATCGACGCGAACAGAATAGAAACCGGTAAATGTTCCGGCGCCGTCAGTCTGGATGGTGTCGTTCAGAATTTCAAAAGAAGCGTCTGCATAGCTTTCCTTCATCTCAAATCGGAACGACTGCTTGCCGGGCTCCTTATCGCCCTGCAGCGCCACGGTCTTTTCAATTGGAATGTTGATCGTGTAATACGCCGGCGTCGGCGTTTCGATCTCCGCCCACAGGGCTGTCAGAACGACGTTTTTGCGGGGCATGCCGAACTGGTCTTCGGCCTGATGAATTTCACTGTCCAGGTCGAGCTGCCAGCCAAGGAATCGGTAGCCGTTCTCCCCGGTTTGCGCCGCTTCTGCGAGCGCAGCCTCACTGGGAGCAGCAACGGTTACCACGGCGTTCACCTTGTATTGCTGTACAGCGGGCGCGGCGGCGGTAATGTCGTCGGCAAGTTCTCCCCAGTTATAGGAAACGTCGTACAGCGTGTTATCCTGCTGCAGCTTGAGCAGTAGCCAGTAGGGCGCTTTTCTGCTGCTGTGTCCAAATGCGGCCTTGGTAATGCCGTCGTCCGAAAGCAGCGTAATGGACGCGGCCGTCGCGCCGGACATTACGTCGCTCTTTCCAACGGCCCTTCCGCTCGCGGCGGTCTGACAGCTGTATTTGTCGCCGCACACAATTTTGTAGCTGTCCAGATAATACCCCTCGTCAAAACCGATCGTCACGCCGTTTGCCACGGCCGCGCCGGTTGTGGACGACGCGCTGTTCCTGTTCAGGCGTGCGCTGCCTACGTTTACATACGCGAGCCCTTCCAAAGTACCGTTTTTGGTCAGCGCGTCGTAGCCGAACGCCTGATTTTCGTTATAGTACCTTTCACTGGGCGCATTACTGCCCGCCGCCAGAACCGCCGCCTGCATGAGCGGCAGTATCATTACAAGGCATAGCAGCATACAGATTAGACGTTTTTTCATGCATGTTCCTCCTGATTGTTTTATTGGCTGTTTTCCGGCCTGGCACGAAACAACAGAATGCGAATTCTGTTGTAAATCCGTGCATTGGAATATCAGGAGGAGCGGGCGTTTTGCGTCCGTAACCCCGTTTTAAATGGAAAGGAGCGCTGTAAATAGAGCCGGGCAACATTTTCTTCCTGCCGGCTTTTTGTGGTGCTGCATTATTTCAAATGCATATAAGTTAATTTGAAAAAAACTATTGCCATGCGGAATATGAAATGCTATACTGAATGCAGGTATGTAGTTCGGTTTTTTTAGCTTACAACAGAATTCGCATTATGTTGTAAAAAGGATCTGCCCAACGGCGTTTAAGCTTTCGCGGTGTCGGTATCCGGTTTCCGCCGTATAGATTCTCGTGGTTTCAACATTGCTGTGGCCCAGCAGGTCGGCGAGCCGGACAATGTCTTTTTCAAGCTGGTAAAACGTCCTTGCAAACAGGTGCCGAAGATTGTGCGGGAACACTTTATTCGGGTCTACGTCCGCCAGTTCGCAGAGCGCTTTCATTTCACGCCATATATTTGACCTGTCGAGCGGTTTCCCGCCGCTTGTGACAAATACGCAGCCGGAACGGATTCCGGCTTTTTTCATATACTCTCTCAGGAGGCGCTGTACCTGTACGGGAATGAAAATAACCCTCGTCTTGTTTTTGCAGTGGACTGCCGCCTTGCCCTCGTACGCCGCTTCCGCAGTGATGAACTGCAGTTCGCTAACGCGGATGCCCGTCCCGCAGATCGTCTGCAAAATATAGGCGATGCGTCTGCCGCCCGCCGCCCGCACCAGGCGCCTGTATTCGGCTTCGCTCAGTTCCCGCCCTTCGCTTGCAAACATTTGTCGCTGAATTTTGAGCAGTTTTACACAGCAGTCCCGCCGGCCGATAAACTGCAGAAACCGGTTGACCGCGACGAGCCTGCTGTTTACGCCGGCCGGCTTGCACTTTCCGCACAGGGCGGCTTTGTACTGGATTGTGAACTCTTTCGTGAGCGAATGGGCCTGCAGGGCTTGGCAGAAGTGGCGTATGTCGCGCATATACTTGTCCACCGTAGCTTCGCATTTTTCCTCGTTGTACAGCGTTATTTTGAACGCGGAAATTTTTTCAGTCATTGCATATTCCTCCATTTTATCAAGATGCATATTATCTTCCCCGGTCGCCATTATTTTACTCATTGGAGGAATATGCCATTGAATCGAAGCTTGCTCCGAACTGCATTTCATTGACAATATTTTCCGAAAGCGCTATAATATCTACGAGGTGATCATGAATGAAAATACTCGTAACCGGCGGCGCCGGTTTTATCGGTTCCACAATGGTGAACCTGCTGGAGTCCAGAGAACACTCCGTAGCGGTAATCGACAACCTCTCCACGGGCAAGCTTGAGAACCTTGCCGGCAAGCTTCCGCAGACGGCTTTTTACCTGCAGGACGTGCGCAATCCGGAAATTGAAAAGATATTTGATATTGAGCGTCCCGAGCTCGTCGTCCACTTTGCGGCGCAGGCGTCCGTCATAGATTCGGTGCTGGACCCGGCGTACGATGCGGATGTGAATCTCATGGGCCTGCTGAACCTGCTCAGGTGCAGTATGCAATACGGCGTGCGCAAGTTTGTGTTTATTTCGACCGGCGGCGCCATTTACGGCGATGCGGACGTGATCCCCACGCCGGAAACCTATGTGCCGGAAGTGCTCTCTCCATATGCGTTGACCAAGCATACGTCGGAGAGTTATCTGAAAATCTATAATAAGCTGCACGGGCTGTCCTACAGCGTGCTGCGCCTTGCGAACGTATACGGCCCGCGTCAGGTCCCCAAAGGCGAATGCGGCGTGATCCCGATCTATTTCGAGCGCTGCCTTGCCAATGAAGACGCGAAGCTGTTCACCTATGCCGATATGCCCGACGGCACATACCGCGACTATGTGTATGTAGACGATGTGTGCGACGCCGTGCTGCGCTGCCTGGACGGGGGCGACGGCGAGATCTTCAACGTCGGCACGGGCGTAGAGACCTCCACGCGCAGTGTGTTCGACATGATTAAGCGCCTGACGGGTTCGCGCAGCGAGCTGGTCGTGGAAGGTGAGCGCGCGGGCGACGTGCGCCGCGGCATTCTTGACGCAGGCAAACTCCGCCGCTTTGGCTGGTCGCCCAAAGTGGACATAGAAGAGGGCCTGCGCCGCACGTACCTGTGGCTCAGAGGCGAGTAGGCAAGCCGAGCCGTGTCTGCGCCGGCGGGGATTTCCGCCGGCGCTTGAAAAAAACGGCGGGACATATGTCCCGCCGTTTTTGTG
>USJY01000193.1 GCA_900555065.1 uncultured Eubacteriales bacterium | reverse complement strand
CCGGTTTATTGAAATGTTCGGATACAAGTGTACGCTGCAGACGGATACGGAAGTCATTACCTATATAATGGACTATCTGGTACGGGTCCAGGGACTGACTCTGAAGGAGGCTGCAAACGTCATCGCCGCACCGTTCTGGAGCGTGATTGAAGAGATTGAAGATCCGGAAGAAAAGCAAAAACTCATGTATCTGCGCACCCGCTTCCCCAGCCTGCTGGTGACCGGTCCCTTCTCCATTGTACTCGGATTCAACGGCGGGCTCATGGCGCTCAACGACCGGCTGAAACTGCGGTCTATGGTGATCGGCGAAAAAAACGACGAAGTGTATATCGCAAGCGAGGAGGCCGCGATCCGGACCATGGAGCCGGATGCGGAAAACATATGGGCGCCCGAAGGCGGCGAACCGGTTATTGTGCAAGTAAAGGATGGTGCATTCTGATGAGTATAGAATTTATATATCCTGAATTTGAGGTGATCCGCAACGATCAACGCTGCATCGCCTGCCGGGTCTGCGAACGTCAGTGCGCAAACGACGTGCATCAATACGATCCGGAACGCGGCTTAATGGCGAGCGACGAAACCCGTTGCGTTGACTGCCAGCGCTGCGTGTCACTCTGCCCGACAAGGGCGCTGAAAATCGTAAAAAACGACTGCGCGCTGCGTGAAAACGCCAACTGGCAAACCGATACCGTCAAAGAGATTTACAAGCAGGCCGGCAGCGGCGGCGTCCTCCTTTCTTCCATGGGAAATCCGAAACCGCTGCCTGTGTATTGGGACAGGATTCTTATCAACGCCTCTCAGGTGACAAATCCGCCCATTGATCCGCTGCGGGAACCGATGGAAACCCGCGTCTTCCTCGGCCAGAAATCACAGCGGGTACGGAGGGATGAAAACGGAAGACTGCAATGCCAACTGCCTCCGCAGCTGGAACTATCCATCCCGGTTATGTTTTCCGCCATGAGTTACGGATCTATCAGCTATAACGCCCACGCCTCCCTGGCCAGGGCCGCGGCAGAACTGGGCATTCTCTACAACACGGGAGAAGGCGGCCTGCACGAGGATTTTTACCGCTATGGGAAGAACACCATCGTTCAGGTGGCCTCCGGCCGGTTCGGCGTACACGAAGACTACCTGAACGCCGGCGCGGCGATTGAAATCAAGATGGGCCAGGGTGCTAAACCCGGCATCGGCGGACATCTGCCGGGAATGAAAATTGTAGGAGATGTTTCCCGGACGCGCATGATTCCCGAAGGTTCAGACGCGATCTCCCCTGCGCCGCACCACGACATATATTCCATTGAGGACCTGCGCCAGCTCGTTTTTTCGCTCAAGGAAGCTACCGAATACCGCAAACCGGTCATCGTGAAAGTGGCGGCGGTACATAATATTGCGGCCATTGCCAGCGGCATTGCCCGCAGCGGCGCGGATATTATCGCCATCGATGGTTTTCGCGGCGGCACCGGAGCTGCGCCCACCCGTATACGCGACAATGTGGGGATTCCGATTGAGCTGGCTCTTGCGGCGGTGGACCAGCGGCTGCGCGACGAGGGAATACGCAGCAATGTGTCCCTTATAGCGGGCGGCAGCATCCGCAGCGCGGCGGACGTTGTAAAGGCGATCGCACTGGGCGCGGACGCCTGCTATGTAGCGACGGCCCCGCTGCTCGCCCTGGGCTGCCATCTCTGCCGCACATGCCAGAGCGGCAAGTGCAACTGGGGTATCGCCACCCAGCGCCCCGACCTGGTCAAAAGGCTCAATCCCGATATTGGGAGCGAACGGCTGGTCAATCTGATGACGGCATGGAAGCATGAAATCAAAGAATTGATGGGAGGCATGGGGATCAATGCGATTGAAGCGCTGCGCGGCAACCGCCTGATGCTGCGGGGCGTTGGCATGACCGAAAAAGAGCTTGCCATACTCGGCATTCTCCATGCCGGAGAATAAGGAGGGAATACGGATGAAACGGGTTTATGTCAATGAAGAATGGTGCCTTGGCTGCCATCTGTGCGAATATGTATGCGCCTTTGCCAACTCCGGAAAACGGGATATGGCGGCGGCGCTGAAAGGAAAACCCATTTTCCCCCGCATCCACATCGAAGGTGACGGCGACATTACTTTTGCGGTATCCTGCCGGCACTGCGCCGATCCCATTTGCGTAAAAAGCTGTATTGCAGGCGCGCTTACAAAGGCAGACGGCGTTATACGCGTAAACCGGGACAAATGTGTAGGCTGCCTGACCTGCGTGCTGGTCTGTCCATACGGCGCGCTGGCGCCCGGCGAAGACGGCGTGATGCAAAAATGCGAGCTCTGCCTGCAAAATACCTGCGGAGAACCGGCCTGCGTGCGGGAATGCCCCAACAGAGCCATTGTATATGAACAACGGGGGGAAGATCTATGAAACAGTATGTCATTATTGGAAACGGAGTAGCCGCCGCCGGCTGCATTGAAGGCATTCGCAGCGTGGATACCGGCGGGAGCATCGCTGTGGTTTCGGAAGAAAAGCGGCCTGTGTACTGCCGGCCGCTGATCTCCTATTATCTGGAAGGCAAAACCGATCTTGACAAAATGAACTACCGCGCCCCCGATTTCTATGAAAAAACAGGCTGTAAAGTTTTGTATGGACAAAGGGCGGTGCGCATCGACAACAAGGCCAAAACCGTGATTCTTGACAACGGCAGTACACTCCCCTTTGATACCCTTTGCGTTGCCGCCGGTTCGGCCCCGGTCATCCCCCCTGTCGCCGGACTGGAAACGGTGAAACGCCCATTCTCTTTTATGACAATCGACGATACGCTGACATTAAGCGCAGCCGTCTCCACGAAATCCAGGGTTCTGATTGTCGGCGCGGGTCTCATCGGACTCAAATGCGCCGAAGGTCTGAAAGACCGGGCGGCAAGCATTACCGTATGCGACCTTGCCGACCGCGTGCTCTCCAGTATTCTTGACACGGACTGCGCCGCCATAATACAGGCGCGCCTGGAATCAAACGGCATCCGCTTTTTACTGGGCGACAGCGTCGAATGCTTTGACGGCAGTACCGCCATGCTGAAAAGCGGGAAAACCGTGGAATTTGACGTTCTGGTACTCGCCGTCGGCGTACGCGCCAACAGCGCCCTCGTACGTGATATGGGTGGTAAAGTACACAGCGGGATTTTGGTAAACGACCGCATGGAAACCTCTATACCCGGCGTATACGCCGCTGGCGACTGTACCGAATGCGACGACATCTCATGCGGACGCAAACGTGTGCTGGCTCTCTTCCCCAACGCATATATGCAGGGATACGCAGCCGGCGTCAATATGGCCGGCGGAGATCAGGTTTTCGATAACGCCATCCCGATGAATTCCATTGGTTTTTTCGGCCTGCACGCGATGACGGCCGGGAGCTGTTTCGGCAAAGAACAGGGCGGTGAATGCTACGAAGAAAAAGCAGACGGCAAAATAAAGCGCCTCTTTACTCGCAACGGCTATCTGACGGGGTTTACCCTGATCGGCGAGACGGACCGGGCAGGCATCTACACTTCCCTGATTCGTG
>USJY01000192.1 GCA_900555065.1 uncultured Eubacteriales bacterium | reverse complement strand
GGGTGCGGAACATTTATCTTGAGACATGCTTTTCCTCCTGAACGTCTGTTTATGCAATACAGCGGGCGGCGGCGGGATTCCATCAAAAAGGCGCAGCGGCGCATAACACATGCAAGGGAATGCATCGCTCCGGCGCATGGATACTCGCATTCATTCCGCGCACGGTACGACGGATACGGAAAGAAGAAAAATGCGCCGTTCTGACAAATCGCAAGACAGGCCGCCCAAATTATACCATGGGCGAAGCGCATGCGCAAGTCGCGCTGCAATGTGAACGCCTTTACAAATACTTTGACAAAATAAAATTTTTATGCTATGATGGCATAGGAAGTAACCGATATAAATTCATAGTATGGATGAATGTTTCTACCAACTGCCATTCCAGTTGACTATTTGTTGCCCCCGTCAGCGGGCGTACTGTATCGTCATGGATCGAGCAGTTTTTTTATGCGCCGATTACAAAGGAGGTTTAAACATGCGCTGCGACATTGTAATTGTCGGCGCGGGTCCGGCCGGAATTTTCACCGCGCTGGAGCTTGTGCGGAACAAAAGTGAAAAAAGTATCGTGCTCATTGAAAAGGGACAGCCCGTCCAAAAGCGCAGCTGTCCTAAGGGGGCTACGGGGAGATGCGTCGGCTGTAAGCCGTACTGCCATATTACGACGGGTTTTTCCGGTGCGGGAGCGTTTTCGGACGGGAAACTTTCTCTGAGCCCGGACGTGGGCGGCGAACTTCCCGAGCTGCTCGGCGAGCAGACGGTGCAGACGCTGATCGACTACACCGACTCTATCTACCTTGAATTCGGCGCGGACCGGCATGTGGAAGGCGTCGGCAACGATGAAAAGGTCAAGGAAATACGCAAACGGGCCATTCAGGCAGGGTTGAGGCTTGTCGACTGCCCGATCCGACACCTGGGTACGGAAAAAGCGCAGCAGATATACCTTGCCATTCAAAACTTTTTACTGGACAACGGCGTACAGATCCTGTTCGGGCATGCGTGTGAAAATCTCCTGCTCGACGGCGACCATTGCCGCGGCGTACTTGTCAGAAAAGTTGGCAAGCCGGACGAACGCTTGGAAATACTCGCCGGCGCGACGGTGATCGCGACCGGGCGCAGGGGCGCAGACTGGCTTGAACAGCTGTGCGAGGAGCACGACATTGCTCACCAGCCGGGGACGGTGGACATCGGCGTACGCGTGGAAGTCAGAAATGAAATTATGGAGTACGTAAACAATGTGCTGTATGAATCCAAGCTCATTGGGTACCCGAAGCCCTTCAAGAATAAAGTGCGTACCTTCTGCCAAAACCCCGGCGGGTTTGTCAGCCAGGAAAACTATGACAACGACCTCGCCGTTGTCAACGGGCACTCGTACAAGGATATGAAATCCAGCAATACCAACCTTGCTATTCTGTGTTCGCACAATTTCAACGAACCGTTTAATCAGCCCATTGCCTATGCGCAGAAGGTTGGAGAACTGACCAACATGCTCGGTGCGGGACAGATTCTCGTACAGCGTTACGGGGATATTCTCGACGGGAAACGGACCTGGCCGAAAGAACTGAGCCGGTCGAACGTCAAACCCTCGCTGCCCGACGCTGTAGCGGGGGATATAACGGCGGCCATGCCCTACCGTGCCATGCTGAATATTATCAACTTTATGCAGGCGGTAGACCATGTCGTGCCTGGATTTGCCGCTACGGAAACGCTCCTGTACTCGCCTGAACTGAAATTTTACAGCAACCGGATTAAGATGGACACGGAACTTGTAACCAATATAGACAGTCTGTTTTGTCTGGGCGATTCGAGCGGATGGACGCGCGGGTTGATGATGGCTTCCGTCATGGGCGTACACATGGGAAGAAAACTAGCACAGGTGCAAAACAAGGGTTGAGCCGCCGCTTATAATAAATACGGCGTTTTGTTTCATAAAATAGAAAAAAGGTGCGGATTCCGCACCTTTTTATTATTCTGATCCGGCTTGCGCTGGGTTCGTTTTCCAAACTGGCTCAAGTAACGGCCAGAGAGAATAGACGCATCGCTCTTATTTCATTGTGGATTTTACGCCCAGACCGTTTTTTAGATTGCACGGCGCCGGACAAAAAAAGAAGGGGGTCGTTTTGACCCCCTTATGAGAATTTTCATTCGTTTTTTGTTTCGCTATATAGCTTCCGTACTATATATGAAACGGAGACTTTTCAAAGGACTCTAAGCTATTTGCCGGAATTCTTTACGGCAACCCTGCCGCAGCATGACTCGTTTCATAAACTCAAAACAAAATAACTAAGTGAAAATATTCCTCACCTTTCATTATGAATTCATGCTCTGAAGTTCATAAACTGTACAAGGGACCATACCTCTTTCATGAATTTTACCGCATCCCCGCCACTATGCGGGGAATTAGTAAGGCTCTTTCATTACGCCCTTTTGCTGGGGTTCAACGATAGCCCACGTACAGGACTGGGCGCTTGAATTTTTCCTGCCGGGGCAAGAAACAATTTCAAATTTCATATGAACCACCTCACTTTGATGACTTAGAGTTTTGTTCCTTCTCCTCATCTCCGCTTTTAGTATAGCAGAGGAAGCTGCCGCTGTCAAGACTTTTCTATGAAAAAATTGTGAAAAATATTAATATATTTCTTAGACATACAGTGTGCTTGTTTATTTTGACGCTTTCATAAAATTTCACTCTGTGGACAAATGGTTTTTATTGCTCCCGTTTCTGCAATCAAAACAAGTGATGTATTTGACTGCAAATGATCTGTGTTTTGGCGAAACAAAAAAAGCAGGCCGCTTTCGGCCTGCCAGAAGTTTGTTCAGTCTATGCGCACCGGCTTGAAATCGACCACATCGGCTGATGCGATCCGGTAAGTTACGCCGTACTTTTCCCCGAGAAACGCGCGCCCCAGCCCGCCGGAGTGGATATGGCCATAGTAGCATCGGCGCACGCCGTACTCACGGATGATATCCAGCATCTCATCTCCCCTGCTCCGCTCGCTTACGGGCGGATAGTGGATAAATACAACGGGTTCTCCGCCAAGAACGGCGGCATGGTCGAGGCTTGCGCGCAGGCGGCCGGCCTCCCGGCGGCGGATTTTTTCATCGTGGCCCGTAGCGGAAAAAATGTCCCAGCCGCGCGTACCGCATACGGATATATCACCAACGCGATACGCATTGTTGAATAAAAATGAAATTGTTTCCAGGTGATTCTGCGCCAGAAACGCCTCGAGTTTCGTCAGCGTGCCCCACCAGTAGTCATGATTGCCCTTGATTATGATCTTACGGCCCGGCAGGGATTCAAGCAACGCAAAATCAGGCAGGAGCTGCTCAAAAGTCTGCGCCCAGGAAATGTCTCCGATCAAAACGACCGTATCTTCCGGCGAAACCGCTTCATACCAGCCGTCTTTTATTTTTTCCACGTAATTCTTCCACTTGCCGCCAAATACGTCCATAGGCTTATCACTGCCTAGAGACAAATGCAGATCGGCAATAGCGAAGAGCGACATGCCACCACTCCGATCAATAAAATTGGTTAAAAATTGAATGTTTATTGC
>USJY01000191.1 GCA_900555065.1 uncultured Eubacteriales bacterium | reverse complement strand
CTGCCGCAAGATCCGCGAACGGTACTATTTTCCCGTGATTATGCTGACGGCCAAGGTGGAGGATATGGACAAGATCATGGGCCTGACCCTGGGGGCGGACGATTACGTCACAAAGCCGTTTAACCCGCTTGAACTTGTGGCGCGGGTTAAAACCCAGCTGCGCCGGTATACGAAATATAACCAGAGCGAAAAAACAGAGGAAACCGCGAGCGAGTATGACTTCGCGGGCCTGGTCATCAACAGTGAGACGCACAAGTGCACGCTGTACGGAAAACCGCTCGCGCTCACCCCTATTGAGTTCGCAATCCTCTGGCACCTGTGCGAAAACAGGGGCCGGGTCGTCTCCTCTGAGGAGCTGTTTGAAGCGGTATGGGGCGAAAAGTACCTGGATAACAACAACACCGTAATGGCGCACGTGGCCCGGCTTCGCGACAAAATGCACGAGCCGTCGCGCCGGCCGAAATTCGTCAAGACGGTATGGGGAGTGGGGTATACGATTGAATAAGAGGGATTGGGCGCAGTCGGGCGCAGGCCTGGCGCGCGCTGTGTTTTCACGCTTCTTCCTTGCGCTCGCGCTGTTTTCCGCAGGCTATCTGCTGCTGTTTTTCGGACTCTATTTTTCCCTGTCCTCCATGACATGGCACGGGGACGAGCTGCTGTACCGGCCGTTGCAGATTTTATATGATAACAGCATTGCCGTGCTCATTCTCGGCTGGATTTGTATCCTGATAGGCCTTGTCATATACTATTGGCGAAAGAGCCTGCGGTTTGTTGAAACAATCGCGGCCGCAAGCGACCTGCTCGTCAGTGCGGACGACGCGTTCATCCGGCTGCCGAAGGAGCTGAAGAACATTGAGGACAGGATGAATCGGGTCAAGCAGGACGCGGCGCGCAACGCCCGCCTTGCCAAAGAGGCCGAGCAGCGGAAAAACGACCTGATCGTCTACCTTGCGCACGACCTGAAAACGCCGCTGACTTCGGTGATCGGCTACCTGTCTCTGCTGCGGGACGAGCCGCAGATCTCGCCGCAGCTGCGCGAAAAATACCTCGGCATCTCCCTGGACAAGGCGGAGCGGCTCGAGGAGCTGATCAACGAGTTTTTTGAAATTACACGCTTTAACCTGAGCAGGCTGACGCTGGAGCCGAGCAGGGTCGACCTGTCGCGCATGCTTGAACAGATCTGTTACGAGTTTCGGCCCCTGTTCGCACAGAAACAGCTGCGCTATACGCTGCGCATGGAGCCTGGCATTGAAATCCGCTGCGATGTGGCCAAAATGGAACGGGTATTCGATAACCTCATTCGCAACGCCGTCAGCTACAGCTATCAGGGCGGGGAAATTTCCATCGGCGCCGTACAGACGGACGAGGGCGCGTACATTCAGTTTATCAACGACGGCGACACCATCCCGGCCGAGAAGCTTGCGCGTATTTTTGAACAGTTTTATAGGCTCGACGCGTCCCGCTCGACCAGGACGGGCGGCGCGGGACTGGGACTGGCCATCGCAAAGGAGATCGTGGAGCTGCACGGCGGCACCATTACCGCTACAAGCGCAAACGACGCGGTGGCGTTTACCATATTCCTGCCCGCCGCGCCGTCAGAAAATCGTAAGAATTCCGAAAGGAAATAAACAGGCTTTCGCAGACGAATCCTAAAGAATAAAACTTCCCGCTCTGGTACTATAGAGCAGGAAGTTTTTTTATTCTGGAGGCGTTGGAGGAAATATATGGACAGACCAAAAATCGCAGTCCTGTTCGGGGGACGCTCAAGCGAATACGACGTTTCGCTGCAGTCGGCGTTCTCGGTGATCGGACACATGGACGCGGAAAAATACGAACCCGTTCTTGTCGGGATTACAAGGGACGGGGACTGGTTCCGCTATTACGGCGACCGCGCGGACATTCTCACCGACCGGTGGCGGCAATCCGGGCGGTGCGTGCCCGCGGCCGTTGCGCAGAACTTTCACGCAAAGGCGCTTATGGAGTTCCCGGAGCACGGCGGCGTACAGTGCACGCGCCTGGACGCGGCGTTCCCCGTGCTGCACGGCAAAAACGGCGAGGATGGGACGGTGCAGGGGCTGTTCGAGCTTGCGGGGATTCCCGTCATAGGCTGCGGCACGCTCGCATCGGCGCTGTGCATGGACAAAGACCGTGCGCACAGGCTGGCCGCGTGCGCGGGCGTGGATACCCCCGCGTCCGTTGTTTTTACCACGCGGATAACGCCGGATGCGCTGATGCGGGAGACGGCGGCGCTCGCCTGTCCGCTGTTCGTCAAACCCGTGCGGGCAGGTTCGTCGTTCGGGATCACGAAATTGGACGACCGGGACGGGCTGTGGGAAGCGGTCCGGACAGCGTTCGAGCACGACGACCGGGTCATCGTCGAGCAGGGCGTGCCGGGGTTTGAAGTCGGCTGCGCCGTGATCGGGAACGACGACGCGCTCACCATCGGCGCGGTGGATGAAATCGAGCTTTCAGACGGGTTTTTCGACTATGATGAAAAGTATACGCTCAAAAGCTCTGAAATCCATATGCCCGCGCGCATTGACGCCGATACCGCAGAGCGCGTGAAAAGGACGGCGGCGACGGTGTACCGGGCGCTCGGCTGTTCCGGGTTTGCGCGTGTGGACATGTTTCTGACGCCCGAAGGGCGAATTGTATTCAACGAGGTAAACACCATCCCGGGTTTTACTGCGCACAGCCGGTTTCCCAATATGATGCGCGGAATCGGCATGACTTTTGCGCAGCTGGTAGATACGCTGATCCGTATGGAGTTGCGCAGATGAACGCGCGGACGGTATATGCGCCGCGGATTTGCATGGGCGGTCTGGCGCTTGTGAGCGCGGCGCACCCCATTTCAGAACCGGAAGCGTGGCCGCCGCGCGTGCCGGTAACTGTCGGCGGACGCACAGTGGAACTGGAAACGCGCACAGCCAATCTCCTGATGCGCCTGCTTGGCGATATCCGGAGCGCGGATGAGATTGTGCCGGTGGACGGCTACCGAAGCGCGCAGACGCAGCGGCAGTTATACGACAGGGCCATGGCCGAACACGGCGAAGCCTTTACCCGCGCGTTTGTCGCCCCGCCCGGCGGCAGCGAACACCAGACGGGTCTGGCCGTCGACCTTGCCGGCAACGCCGCGCACATCGATCCGATCCGGCCGCTGTTTCCGGACGCGGGCGTGTGCGGGCTGTTCCGACGGCGAGCGGCGGCGTATGGGTTTGTGGAGCGGTATCCTTCGGGCAAGGAACGGATTACGGGGATTGCGTACGAACCGTGGCATTTCCGATATGTGGGTCATCCGCATGCGCGGATCATGTCGGAGCGCGGGCTGTGCCTGGAGGAGTATATTGAGCTGCTGCGGCAGTATCGCTATGACGGAGAGCACCTTTGGTTTTCCGAAAAACCGAGGCGGTTTGAAATTTTTTATGTGCCCGAACGGCAGTTCGGGCCGGACGCGGTACCCGACTGTGGATGTTACCAGGTTTCGGGCAACAATGTGGACGGCTTTATCGTCACAGTCTGGAGGGGATATGTATGATCCGCACCTTCGCAGGCCGCACCTTCGCAGGCCGCACCTTT